>NC_020284.1:600000-822140 GCF_000340905.1 Candidatus Kinetoplastibacterium galatii TCC219
CAATAGACCTTCTGATGAGTCTCTAATATTGTTTAGAAAAATGAGGAATCAAGAATATCCAAATGGTAGTCTTGTATTGCGCGCAAAAATAGATATGAAATCGCCAAATATAAATATGCGTGATCCTGTTATGTATAGGATACGTCACTCATCTCACCATAGAACAGGTTCTCAATGGTGCATTTACCCAATGTATAGTTGGGCGCATCCCGTCGAAGATGCTTTGGAAGGTATTACTCATAGTATATGTACATTAGAATTTGAAGATCAAAGACCATTATATGACTGGTTCCTAGAAAAATTAAAAGAAATAGGAATTTTTGAAGATCCTCTTCCTCATCAATACGAATTTTCAAGATTAAATTTAAGCTATGTAGTTACTAGCAAAAGGAAATTGTTAACTCTTGTAAAAGAAGGATACGTTGACGGATGGGATGATCCTAGGCTGCCAACAATATTTGGCCTGCGCCGAAGAGGATATACTCCTAGATCAATAAGACTATTTTGTGAGAGAATATCTGTATCAAAATCAGATTCTTTGATTGATTATAGTGTTTTAGAACAAGCTTTAAGAGATGATCTAGATATGATAGCAACCAGAGCTATAGCAATCCTGAATCCTTTAAAATTAATAATTGCAAACTATCCAGATGATCATTCAGAAATCTGTTATGCTCCTATCAATCATCATGATAAAAATCTTGGTTATCGAAACTTCTCTTTTCATAAAGAACTATGGATAGACAAGGATGATTTTCAAGAGGAACCTCAAAAGAATTATTTTCGATTATTTCCTGGAAATCTAGTGCGTTTAAAATATGGATATATTGTTAGATGTACTGGTTACAAAAAAGATAATGATGGAAATATTATAGAAGTGTATGCAGAATATTTGCCAGATACAAAAAGTGGAACTGACGGTGCTAATAAGATTAAGGTTAAAGGGACCATAACATGGTTATCCTCAACAGAAGCTAAAGAAGTAACAATCAATCTATATGAACATCTTTTTAATAGACCAGTTCCAGATAATGAAGGAAGTAATTTTATTAATTATATAAATCCCAACTCCAAAAAAACTATTAGGGCTTTATTAGAACCAAACACAATAAACCGAGATATCAAAACATGGCAATTTGAAAGGCTTGGATATTTTATTATGGATAAAGATAGTACTAATGAAAATATAATAATCAATCGAATTGTGACTTTGAAAGACTCTTACATAAGAAATTAAATGATAACAAAACCATCTAAAATAGATTGTAAAAGCGCCAATATCATAGCTCCAAAACTGATATTACAGGATAGTAATGATGATTTGTATATTTCTATCAAGACTTATTTAGAGAATTCTGGAGATTTCTTCAAAAATGAATATATTATTATCGATGTTAGTCTATTAACAGAATCATTAAATTGGAATGTTTTGATAGATATACTAAAAAAACATAATATTAATATACTAGGAGTACTGGCAAATGGAGATAATTTATTATCAGCTCTAAATATAGGATTAATAAATTTATCATCTAACAGAGAAAGTATAAATTATTCAAGTGGCTCTGATTTTAATAAAAAAATAGAAAATAGGAAATTTGAACCATTATTGGTAGATAAACCATTAAGATCAGGACAGAAAATATACGCGAATAATACCGATCTTATTGTAATTGGAGTAGTAAGTCCTGGAGCAGAAATAATAGCAGATGGTAATATTCATGTTTATGGACCTCTACGAGGCAAAGCAATAGCTGGAGCTAACGGAAATACTGATTCTCGTATATTCACTACACAATTTGATGCTGAACTATTAGCTATTGCTGGAATATATAAAATATTCGATAATAACATTAATGGTGACATGTATAATAAAAAGCTATTTGCCAAACTACATAATGAGAAAATTTCAATCAAGTTATTATAAAAACTAGAAAATATTTTATCTGCTTATACTTTATCTACTTATACTGTAGACTGTTGTATCATGGCAGCATTAACATTTAATAAGGATGTAAAAGTCGTGACACGTATCGTTGTTGTAACTTCTGGTAAGGGTGGCGTTGGCAAGACCACCAGTAGTGCTAGTTTTTCTGCTGGTCTGGCTATGCGAGGTCACAAGACTGTTGTAATAGACTTTGACGTTGGGTTGCGCAATCTTGATCTAATTATGGGCTGTGAAAGAAGAGTTGTATATGATTTTATTAATGTAGTGCAAGAGGAAGCAAATTTAAATCAGGCGTTAATAAAAGATAAAAAAGTTGAAAATCTTTTCATTTTACCTGCTTCCCAAACTCGTGATAAAGATGCATTAACTAAAGATGGGGTTGAATTAGTACTCAAAAACCTTAGCAAAATGGGATTTGAGTATATTATATGCGATTCACCAGCAGGTATTGAGACTGGTGCTTTAATGGCGGCATATTTTGCTGATGATGCAATCATTGTTACAAATCCTGAAATCTCTTCTGTTAGAGACTCAGACAGGATATTGGGTATTTTATCTTCAAAATCTAAAAGAGCTATTAATGGTGAGGAACCTATTAAAGAATATTTACTAATTACTAGATATAATCCTAAAAGAGTAATGACCGGGGAAATGCTTTCTATATCAGATATTGAGGACATACTAAGAATAAATCTTATCGGAGTAATACCAGAATCTGAATCTGTGCTACATGCATCAAATCAAGGACTTCCTGCTATTCATATGAAAGATACCAATGTCTCTATAGCATATGAAGACTTAGTTTCTCGTTACTTAGGCAAAGAAGTTGCTATGAAATTTACAGAGCAAGAAAAACCTAGCCTATTTAAACGACTGTTCGGAGGCAGATAAAATGTCATTTTTATCATTTCTTCTCGGAGAAAAAAAGAAATCAGCAGTAGTCGCAAAAGAAAGATTACAAATAATACTTGCGCATGAACGCTCTACAAAAAACTCACCAGATTATTTACCTAAACTTCAACAAGAATTAATTACTGTTTTATCTAAGTATGTAAACATAGATCTCGATGATATTAAGGTCAATGTAGAAAGACATGGGTCACTTGATGTTTTAGAAGTAAAAATAGAAATGCAAAAGAAAGAAAATTCTTAATTTAAAACAACACTACTACACCTAATAAAGTAGTAGTGTTGTTTTCTATCTCAGTGATTTGTACTTTAATCTTTTAGGACTTGTATTCTTATTCTTAGATTTTTTATAATTCTCGTACTCGTTATAATTCCCATTGAAAAATACAACTTCGGAATCACCCTCAAACGATATAATATGAGTTGCTATTCTATCTAAAAACCATCTATCATGGCTGATTACAAGAATAACTCCTGGGAATTCTAACAATGCATCCTCTAGAGCTCTAATAGTTTCAACATCAAGATCATTTGAAGGTTCATCTAGTAGCAAAACATTACCACCGGTCAGGAGTGTTTTAGCTAAGTGTAAACGTCCACGTTCACCTCCAGACAAATCACTAACCCGCTTACTCTGATCATTTCCCTTTAAGTTAAAACGACTAAGATATGCTCTTGAAGACATGGAGAATTTGCCAATATTTATAACGTCAGCTCCATCTGAAATATTTTCAAAAACAGATCTGTCATTAACTAGAGAATCTCTAGACTGATCAACAAAAGCCATGTTTACAGTTTTACCTACTATAATTTTCCCTCTATCTGGAGACTCTGAGCCAATAATCATACGAAATAACGTAGATTTACCAGCTCCATTAGCACCAATTATTCCCACTATAGCACCTGGAGGGATTTTAAAACTTAAATCATCTATTAATAATCTATTTTCATAAGCCTTACTCACGTCGATAAAATCAATTACATCATTACCTAATCTATCGCAAGTTGGAATAAATATTTCCTGTGTTTCGTTCCTTTTCTGATACTCATATGATGCTAATTCTTCGTAGCGATTCAATCGCGCCTTAGCCTTGGCTTGTCTACCTTTAGGGTTTTGATTTATCCATTCTATTTCTTTTTTTATAGTTCGTTGACGAGCACTTTCGATACCCTCTTCTACTTTCAAACGAACTTCTTTCTGAAGCAACCAAGAACTATAATTACCTTTCCAAGGAATACCATGGCCCCTATCTAGTTCTAATATCCATTCAGCAACATTGTCTAAGAAATAACGATCATGAGTTACTGCAACAACCGTACCTTTGAAATCATGCAAGAAATGCTCTAACCATTCTACACTTTCCGCATCTAAATGATTAGTAGGTTCATCTAGTAGTAATATATCTGGTTTAGACAACAACATTCTGCATAAAGCAACTCTTCTTTTTTCTCCGCCTGATAAATTACCAATCTTTGCTTCCCAAGGTGGAATTCTCAAAGCATCAGCAGCAACTTCCATCTGTAATTCAGAATCATCAAACCCACTGGTAGAAGCGGCAGAAATAACAGATTCTAATTCAGCTTGCTCAGAAGCTAATCTTTCAAAATCAGCATCTTCTTCAGCATAAGCAGCATATATAAATTCTAGACGCTTTTTTGCTTTTAAAATATCATTAATCCCTAATTCTACAGCTTCCCTAACTGTTAATTCATTATCTATCAGCGGTTCTTGAGGAAGATATCCTATTTTTAGCCCTGGCAGAGCCAAAGCTTCTCCTTCTATCTCTTTATCAACACCTGCCATTATTCTTAACAATGTTGATTTTCCAGATCCATTTAAACCAAGAACTCCAATTTTAGCACCAGGGAAAAAAGAAAGAGAAATATCTCTCAAAATATACTTATTCACTGGCACAATCTTGCTTACACGGTTCATGGTATATACGTATTTTGCCATGGCTATTTATAAATACTCTTCAAGAAAAAATTAAACAATAACCCTCAGTACAAAAGTACTGATTAAAATTAGTAAATTAAAGCATATTAACGGTTATATATGCTTTAAAGTAGGAGAATTTACTATTTTTTAATAAAATCAGTCATAACAAAACAACCCACTTATTATTATCATTCAATTTTATAAAAAATCTATCATCCTAGTTAAATAGCATTCTAAGCTAAGAACGTTTTACTTTTTCTAACATTTTAAAAACATTTTTTGGCAAATCTGCAAATAATCTTTTATAAGCTTTACCCAGACAACGGCGCTCGAGAGTATTCCTTCTTACACGTTTACGTTCCGCCATAATAAACTCCTTTTATATAAAAACTGTAATTAATACTGGTCTTTTATTATAACCTGTTTACAATAAAAACTCTTGCAAAATCATTGGAAAATATAAACAGCGATATTGTAATTATATAATTTCTTTTCAGGACAATTAATAGCAAATCATGAAATCTTATATAAAGGTTACTGGAGCCAAGCAGAATAATCTAAAGAATTTAAGCTTAGAAATAGGAACTGAGGACTTTACAATAATAACCGGAGTATCTGGCTCTGGGAAAAGCTCACTTGTTTTTGATACTATATATGCAGAAGGACAACGCAAATACATAGAAACCTTCTCTCCGTATGCAAGACAATTTCTAAATCAAATGGATAGACCTGATGTTAAAAATATAAGCGGATCCTTACCAGCAATAGCAATCTATCAAAAAAATCATATAAAAAATTCACGTTGTACTGTAGGTTCTCTTACAGAAATTAATGATTATCTAAAAATAATATTTGCCAATAACTCTAATTTATTTTGCGAAAAATGTAACCAAATAATAAAAAAACATACGCCAGAATCTATATTGGAAGATTTAAATAAAAAACTAAAAGCAAAAAAACAAAAAATAAAGATAACATTTCCAATAATTGTCTCTTCAAACATAAGGAATGATGTACTAGAATCTCTTTCGAAAAAAGGATATTTCGATATATATAAAGAAGAGTATATCAATAATAATAAAACTGACATTAGAGCTATTTTTGTAACACAAGACAATATAAACTTATGCGAAGAAAATCAAAATCGCTGCTATGAAGCACTGGAGACAGCTATGTTCATGGGTAGTGGAGAAGTAGTTATATATTATTACTATGATCAAGAACATAATGAAGTAACATTACGTTACAATAGCAACTTAAAATGCAACAACTGTAATTTATTATATGATGATGTTTCCCCTGGTAACTTTTCTTTTAGTTCTCCACTGGGTGCTTGTAGTAGTTGCAGTGGTTTTGGCGATATATTAGAAATTGATATTGATCGCGTGATACCAGATAAGAATAAAACCTTAATGGAAGGAGCAATAAAACCTTGGCAAACTAATACCTTTAAATCATGTCAAAATGATCTTGTAACTTATGCAAATATAGCCTCTGTGTCTTTATCAACACCTTGGAAGGACTTACCTAAACATCAACAACACTGGGTAATATACGGTGATCATAATGAAGAATACTCTCCAGGCAAATGGTATGGCATAAAAAGATTTTTCTCTAGCTTAGAAAAAAAAACTTACAAGATGCACATAAGAATTTTGCTAGCAAAATACAGAAAGTATTCAGTCTGTCCTGAATGTAACGGTAGCAGATTTAAGCATAAATCATTGCTATGGCGTATTGGAAACACAGAAAATAATCTTCAAAATAATTTCCCTAATAAAAGATCTTCCATCGTATATAAAAATGATAGTACAGTAAATATAAGTGATGTATTACTGATGTCGGTTAATGAAGCACTAAAATTATTCCAGGCATTAAAGAAAAATCAAGACTTAATTAAATCGGATAATCAGGCAATTCAGGAAATAGAAACCAGATTAAATTTTTTGATAGATATTGGGCTTGGCTATCTAACACTTGATCGTAAGGGAAAAACTCTATCTGGAGGAGAAATTCAAAGAATAAATCTAACCACTGCTTTAGGATCATCATTAATAAATACAATGTTTGTCCTAGATGAACCATCTAATGGCCTACACCATAAAGATATACATAGACTAGTGAGATCAATAAGAAAACTTAATCAGTATGGAAATTGCTTAGTAGCTATAGAACATAGTATTCAATTAATATTATCTGCAGATAGGATATTAGAACTAGGACCAGGATCAGGAAGGAATGGTGGTAATATAATATTTGATGGATCTCCTTGCGAATTATATGAGGCCGATACAATAACAGCAAGATATGCAAGTAATAAATTAGAGTTTAAGAAAAAACTCTATACAAAATCTATTGATCTTAGCAGAAATGCATTAATTATATCAAAAGCCCACGCAAACAATTTAAAAAATATTTCCGTCAAAATCCCACTTCATAAATTAGTATGTATTACAGGAGTATCTGGGTCAGGCAAAACGACACTTTTGAAAGAAATTATATTCAATGGAATAAACAATAAAAAGAATTCTGAGTCATGTGATGATAGGAAACTATTTGAAAAGATAGATGGCTATAAAGGTGAAGTGACTCTAATTGATAATTCGCCAGTCATTAGAAGCAATAGATCTAATGTTGCTAGCTATATTGGTATATTTGAAGAAATCAGAGTACTATTCTCTCGAACCTCCTTGTCTATAAAAAGAAAATATTCTCCTATTACATTCAGTTTTAACAGTGGCCACGGAAGGTGTCCAACCTGTAGTGGCAGTGGTTTAGAGTATGTGGAAATGTATTTCTTGCCAGATATATATTTATGCTGTAAAGACTGTGGCGGAAAGCGTTTTAGAAAAGAGATATTAGAAATATATCTAGAATTAAATAATAAAAGAGCATCTATAGATCAAGTACTTGATATGACTGTAGCAGAATCTATTGATTTTTTTAGTAAAATTGATGGAATAACTAGTAAACTATCCACGCTTATTGATATAGGACTGGATTACCTAAAACTAGGTCAAACATTAGCAACTATGTCTAATGGGGAATTAAGAAGAATAAAACTAGTATACAATGTTATAAACACGTTTAATAATAACTTAAAAAAACAAAATAGTCATCTGCTTTTAATAGATGAACCTACGCTAGGCTTACATGTAAATGAAATATACGCTCTAATAGTTTTTTTACATAAACTTATAGATATAGGATATTCCATAATACTAATAGAACATAATTTAGAGGTTATAAGAGAATCAGACTGGATTATAGATTTAGGCCCGGAAGGTGGTGATAACGGGGGCTACATTGTAGCAGAAGGCTATCCAGAATCACTGGCTAATAATAACTCGTCTTATACTGGGAAAGCACTAATTTATGATAGCAAAGAAATCAGATCTTGTAGTAAAAATAATCTACAAAAAAAGAACAATAATTTAACAAGTGAAAAATATATAGAAATATATAATGCTAAAGAGAACAATCTACAAAATATCGACATCAAAATACCATTAAATCAATTTATAGTAATTACAGGAGTTTCTGGATCAGGAAAATCTACAATTGCATTCGATATTTTGTTTAATGAAGGACAAAGAAGATATCTTCTCACGCTAAACGCTCATGCCAAATCAATTATTCAGCCATCAAGAAGAGCTAACATAGGTAAAGTTGTAAACCTACCGCCTACTATAGCTATAAAACAACATAAAGAATTCGGGAATTACAAATCAACAGTCTCAAATATATCAGAAATAAATAATTTTCTAAGACTAATATATGCCAAACTAGGTGAACAACACTGTCCTTCATGCAATGCTACTATTGAAACAAATACAGTTGATCAAATTGTAGCCAAAATATTAAATAATTTTTATAAACAAAATGTAATAATATTCTCACCTATAAATACAAAGAGTAATAATTTTAGAAAACATATAGAAAAAAAAGATATCGAACTTTTATTTATTAATAATAAATCTATAACTAAACAGGAATTAGAATCTTTATCCAACACTAATCTTATTGTGGTAGATATTCTAATCGGAAATATAATAATCAACAATAATGAGGAAGATAAGCTTAGAGAATTAGTAAATTATGCTATCGATAATGGCGATGGTTTTATAAAAATAGTATCAATAAACGATATAAGTAATAGTGTATTCGATGCTAGATACATATCAGAACTATTATCTAAAAAACCAGTTTATGAAAAATTATTTAATTCAAAATCGTCATGTGTTAATTGTAATAAGGTATTACCGATATTAGAGCCATTATTATTTTCTCATAATTCTAAGAACGGATATTGTATTGCTTGTAAAGGAACAGGGATCATAACTAATGGGAGTAGTATAAAAGATAAATTTTACTCAGAAGACATAAATTTATGCAACAAATGTAGTGGTAAAAGACTTAATGAAGCGGCACTTTCAGTACTTTGGCAGGGTTACAATATAGCAAATATTCTTTCTATGTCGGTTAACGAGGCCATTAATTTTTTTAAAGAAATAAAAATTACAAATAGAGAAGCTTTAATAGTGAAAAGCAGTTTAGAAGAAATCTCAAACAGATTAGATTTCATGAAAGAAGTGGGTTTAGGTTATTTAGAGTTAAATAGGCCAGAACCTACCTTATCTGGTGGAGAATCTCAAAGGGTACATTTAGCAGCACAACTAGGATCTAATACCCAAGGGGCATGCTATATTCTAGATGAGCCAACAATTGGACTACACCCTACAGATAATAAAAAATTGATAAGATCACTAGTATCTCTAAGAAATAATGGTAATACTGTAATAGTAGTTGAACACGATTACGACATGATAAAAGAAGCTTCATATATAATCGACATTGGTCCTGGCGCAGGACGTCAGGGAGGTAGAATTGTAGCACAAGGCAAATTAAGTGATATATTAAAATCCAAAGACTCAGTAACAGCTAAATTTTTAACAAGTGACAAAACAAATAATCTTTATGAAAGAAGAGTAATAGACAATAAAACAAAATTTATACAAATAAAAAATGCAAGTATGCATAACCTTAACAGTGTTTGTGCTAAATTCCCATTAAACTGCTTAAGTGTTGTGACTGGTGTATCTGGCTCTGGAAAATCTACGCTTATACAAGAAATTTTATTTAAAAACATACATTATGCACTTGAAAATATTAATAATAAAAATTTCATTAATTGTGAAAGTATAGAAGGAATAGCTAACATTCATAGAATAGTATCAATAGATCAGAATCCTATAGGTAAAACTCCAAGATCATGTCCTGCAACTTATATTGGCTTTTGGGATGAAATCCGCAAGAAATTTGCAAATACTACAGGATCAAAAATAAAAGGATGGAGCAACTCAAGATTTTCATTTAATTCAAAAGATGGAAGGTGCAAAGAATGTAATGGCCTTGGTACCAAAACAATAGAAATGAATTTCATGCCTGATGTTAAGATAATGTGCGAATGTTGTGATGGATTAAGATTCAACAAAGAAACACTAATGGTTGAATTTCTTGGTAAAAATATAGGAGAAACGTTAATGATGGAGGTAGATCAGGCCATGGAACATTTTGCAAATTTCCCACTAATACATAAACCTCTAAAATTTTTACATGATATAGGACTTGGATATCTTTCTATAGGTCAATCATCTTCTACATTATCAGGAGGTGAATCTCAGAGGATTAAAATTATATCAGAGCTTATAAAAAATGATGCTTTAATAAATAAAAATCATAATAATATAAAGCAACATACGCTATACATTATGGACGAACCAACTACTGGGTTGTCTATGTCAGATGTAGATCGTCTTACAATAATGTTGCAAGAACTCATAAACTCCGGCAACTCTATTGTTGCGATAGAACA
Source organism: Candidatus Kinetoplastibacterium galatii TCC219 (assembly GCF_000340905.1). NCBI lineage: Bacteria > Pseudomonadati > Pseudomonadota > Betaproteobacteria > Candidatus Kinetoplastidibacterium > Candidatus Kinetoplastidibacterium galati. Next base: position 610,672 of record NC_020284.1, read on the forward strand.
CAATCTAGATTTTATATCTCGTGCTGACTGGATAGTTGATGTTGGTCCAGCTGGTGGATCTTGTGGAGGTAATATAGTTTTTCAAGGAACACTCAAATCTCTATTAGAGAAAGCTTACAAATTAACATTAACACAAGAAGCTGTACAGAATTTCTTACAAAAAAACAGTAGGAAAAGTATTATCCTTTTAGCATTCTAATATGTTTTTTAAAGCAATATTGGCACTAACAAAACCCATTGTTGCTGTTACTGTAACAATAGACCCATATCCAGAACACGATAGGTTATGGGTAAATTCTTTTTCACATCCTAATAAAGGTATTCTTATCTGTTGATTAAACCATATAGCTGTAATACCCATAGTAGGTATAGATTTCTTTCTTTTTTTATTAATTATGTGTGTAGGGAAACCATAGCTACGTCTAAGAATGTTTCTCATTTTAGATAAAATAGGATCATGAGTTGCCATCGAAATATCACCAGATAATAATTTTAAAACATCAGTCTTGCCTCCTGCGCTACCACAAACTATCAAAGGCAAATTATTTTGTATTGAATACAAAGATAGCGCTACCTTAATATTAACATTATCAATACAATCAATTATTGAGTTACATTTGATGTTTATTGTGCTGCTAATATTATCAAGAGATAAGAAATCTTCAACTATGTGAATGTTACAATCTGGATTTATTTCTGCAATCCTATCTGCCATTACTTCGACCTTTGACTTTCCTATAGTTGAAATTAAGGAATGTACTTGCCTATTTATATTTGACTCGGCTATATTGTCTAGATCAACTAATGTTAAAGAACCTATACCGGATCTTGCTAAGGCCTCTGCTGCCCAAGAACCAACACCACCTATACCAACAATAACTACATGAGAGTTTTGAAGTTTTTGATAATTTTCATAACCATACAGCTTGATGATTCCACTAAATTTTCTTTCTATTCTTGTATTATTCATAATAATTTTTGATATAAATAAAAAATTTTCTGAAATAACATGAACAATAAATACCTAAAGTAATACAGTACTTTCACTATTTATTGTTAGACTTTTCAAGAAAACGCTATAATTATTACACAAATTGTTATCTTGCTATAAAATTATTTTCTTACACTTAAAATGGATTAAGCTATCATATGTTACTATCAAATTTACGACAAGACTATAAAAAAGGTAATCTTACAGAAAAAGAATTAAAATCATCACCTTTTGATCAATTCACATCATGGTTTAATGATGCACTAATAGAGAAAATCCCAGACCCTAATGCTATGGTTTTAAGTACTGTTAATGCTAAAGAAGAACCTTCTTCAAGAATAGTATTATTAAAAGATTTTGACAGTAATGGATTTGTTTTCTACACAAACTACAATTCTCGTAAAGGTCAAGACTTGGAATATAATGCAAAGGCATGTTTATTATTTTTCTGGCAAAAGCTAGAACGTCAAGTCAGAATAGATGGATTAATAAGAAAAAACGACTCTAAGGAATCTGACTTGTATTATGAAAGCAGACCATTGGAATCCCGTATAGGTGCCTGGGCATCTATACAAAGCAAAGTAATGAGTGACAGGAACGAACTGGAGAACCGCGTTAGTTTCTATAAAGAAAAATTTGGCAACAATCCACAAAGGCCAGAATACTGGGGAGGCTATATACTAGAACCTAAATTATTTGAATTCTGGCAAGGTAGATCATCACGCTTACATGATAGAGTCATTTACACTAAAGATTACGAAGATAAATGGAAGATAGAAAGATTATATCCATAAAAACAATAAGCACATTTAACAAAAGTGCGAACGTATGGAATATGAAATGCAAGTTCAACATAAAGAATTTAGAAAACTATTAGGTAACTTTGTTACAGGAGTAACAATTATCACTACGCATGGCTTTACAAACAAACCATGTGGACTAACTGTTAATTCTTTTAATTCTCTCTCATTAGATCCACCATTAATTCTTTGGAGCTTATCAATTAACTCCACCAATAAGAATATTTTTCTAAATTGTAGTAACTATGTAATACACATCCTTTCTAGTGAACAAATCGAAATGGCAAATTCTTTTGCAAGAAAAAATTCATCTGATAGATTTAAAAACATAAGAACAAAATTTTCTCCTAGTGGAACTACAATGCTAGACACAGAACATAAAGCCTGGATAGATTGTAAAAATCACAGGCAATATGTAGAAGGAGATCACATAATAATGATAGGAAAGGTACAATATTACAAATATTCCGATTCAGAACCTTTGATGTTCTATAACGGTGATTTTTATGAAAAAATTTCACATATTTAGTATCATCTCAAAAGACTTTTCAAATGTATACAATAAAAATTAGCAAATTAAGTGAGACTATAATTTTGGCTAAATCTATAGCTAAGTCGATAGATAAAGAAAAATTATTGAATAGCAAAGTGATTTATTTATATGGTGATCTTGGAACCGGAAAAACTACTTTTGTAAGATATTTTTTGCAAAACTTTGGCGTATCAGATAATGTTAAAAGTCCTAGTTTTTCCATAATGGAGCAATATCATATTAATGGACTTCAGTTCTATCACTTTGATTTTTATAGATTTGATTACCAATCAGAGGTGTTGAGTATAGGGCTTGAAGAGCTAGATAATAAAAATACCATTATATTGATTGAGTGGCCAGAAAAAGCCATGGAATTCTTACCTAAACCTGATTTAGAAATATTTCTATCATGCTCAGATATAGAGAATAACGTGGAACGCTACGCTACTTTATCTACACAGAAGAATAAAGAAGGAAAATGGTTAACAAATATAATAAATTCTTACGAAAAAATGTCAGATCATATATAAAAAAATTTTTAAATAAAAACTTATTGTTACTAGCACTTATATTTTATACAGCCAATTTTTCTTTTGCTTCTGAAATCTTAGACATACGTATTTGGCCTTCAGATGAATACACAAGAGTAACAATAGAGTCTAAGGAAGAACTTGATTTCAATAGTTTCTCTCTCAATTGCCCAGAACGTCTAGTATTAGATGTGAAAAGAGTTGCTAATGTTTCAAGCTTTTATGGCTTATTAAATTACTACAGACATAACGATCCTTATATAAAGAATATTCGTTTAGCAAAAAAATCATCTGATAGCATGAGAATAGTATTTGACTTAAAACAAGCAATTGATCACAAAATATTCTCATTAGAACCAATACATTCTTATAAATATAGGACAGTAATAGACTTGTCTACAAGAGACCCTATAATGGCTATTATTAATAAGAATAAATACAAAAAAGATAATAACAAAACAGAATATAATAATCACACATTCTTATCAGAGGATACACATAAAAATGAAAAGAAACTAGTTCTAGTAATAGATCCTGGACACGGTGGTGAGGATCCTGGGGCAATAGGAGAAAATGGACTTCTGGAAAAAAACATTGTCTTAAGTATTGCCAAAAAAATAAAAGAACTAATGGATACGCAAAACAACATTGATGTATATTTAACACGTGACCAAGATTATTTTGTGCCATTATTAGCACGAGTACAAAAGGCAAGAGATTTAAAGGCAGATCTTCTAGTATCCATCCACGCTGACTCATGGATTAATAGAAATGCTAGAGGATCTTCCGTATTCACATTATCTTCATATAAAGCATCTAGCGCATTAGCAAAATGGATAGCTGATAAAGAAAACGAATCAGATCTGATTGGAGGAATAAATTTACATTCACATGACAAAAACTTAGTAAAAGTGATACTAGATTTATCTACAACCGCTCAAATAAAAAGTTCTATAAAAATAGGGAAATTGTTACTAGACGAAATAGAAAAAGTCAATTTTTTGCACAAAAGTAATATAGAACAAGCCGATTTTGCAATACTAAGAGCTCCAGACATACCATCTGTTCTTATAGAAACCGCATTTATAAGCAACCCAAAAGAAGAAGAACTGTTAAAATCAGATGCATATCAAAAGAAATTTGCAGAAGCTATTATAAGAAGCATAAATTCATACTTTAAGATAAATAGTAGTGATATTTAACTATCCTAAAAAATAAAATCGTAATTCATAAATGAGTTTATATAAATATGTACAATAACCGTCCAATCTTACAACTTCCTGATTATTTAATAAATCAAATAGCAGCAGGAGAAATTATTGAGCGCCCCTCATCAATAATTAAAGAATTATTGGAAAATTCTATTGATGCGAATTCTATGAATATAGAGATATACATAGATGGTGGAGGGATTAAAAATATAACTGTAATAGATGATGGTATGGGCATACCTCATAATGAACTTAGTTTATCATTACAAAGACATACAACTAATAAAATATATAACCTATCTGATCTTAGAAATATAACATCTATGGGATTTAGAGGAGAAGCTTTAGCATCAATTTCATCTATAACTAGATTGGAAATAATTTCACGAACTAAAAAAGATAATCACGCATGGCAAGTTAGCAATACAGACTTTTTAGTAAAACCTTGGCAAGGGAAAGTAGGAACAATAGTCAGTGCTAATCAAATCTTTGATAATATTCCTGCACGTCGTAAGTTTCTACGTTCTGAATATACTGAACTTGCTCATTGCATTACTGCAGTAGAAAACATTGCTTTAGCTCATCCTAAAATATCGTTTAAGATTTACAATAAAAATCAGATTGTAAAACAATTTCTAAAAACAGATTACGAACAACGTATATACGATATTTTAGGAAAAAAAATTCAAGAAAACTCCATAAAAGTTTCTATGTCTAATGAAATCATGGAAATAAGTGGAATCTTGTCTAATAATGCTGATATTAATCATAAACATAATTACAGATACTTATATGTAAATAAAAGGTATATTCATGACCGAATTATAACTCATGCAATCAAGACTGCTTATTCTGATATAAGTTATGGCCGACAGCCACCTTCTTTTATTATCTTTCTAAATGTAGATCCAGATAGTATTGATATTAATGTGCATCCTACTAAAAATGAGATTCGTTTCTTAACTGGCAATGTGGTATACCAATTTGTTTTGAAAGCAATAAATAATGCAATTTCTAGTTTTAGTATTAAAGATATTGTGGCTCACAAAGAAAAATCTGACAATCAAGAAGAATCTATTAATCGAGTGCCAGAACAAGTTAGCATGGATTACACATATAGTAATACAGAATCTCTAGAATTATTAACTGTTTCTGAGGATGTAAATGATAATAAAGAACACCCACTTGGATTAGCCATAGCACAATTGCACGGAACTTATATACTAGCTCAAAATAGTAGTGGATTAATAATTGTTGATATGCATGCTGCTCATGAACGTATAATCTACGAAGAATTAAAAGATTCTTTCAAATCAAGAAAAATTCAAACTCAAAAACTTTTATCACCAATAATCTCCAGGACAAAAGAAAAACTTGTTCAACTATTAGAAGAATATGAAGAATGGTTTAACATGCTTGGATTCGAAATAAAACCATATACTCCTGACTCGATTGCAATATACTGTATACCATCATTATTATCTGGACATGATGTTGATAATTTAGCAATTGATATGCTAGAAGAATTAAGCTCTATGGGACATTCTATACTTATCGAAGAATATAGCAATAGAATAATATCTACAATAGCTTGTCATTGTTCAGTAAGAGCCAATAGAAAATTACATATAAATGAAATGAATGCCTTGCTCAGAAAAATGGAAACTACAAGAAGATCTAATCAATGTAATCATGGCAGGCCAACGTGGTTATATTGGTCTTTAAAACATATTGATAAAATGTTTTTGCGTGGACAATGAAATATGCTAAAAAAATTATTTGTATTACAGGACCTACCGCTACAGGTAAAAGCTCTGTAGCAACGGAACTTGCAAGAAAATGGCCTATAGAAATTATTAATATGGATTCTGCAACAATATACCGCGGCATGGATATAGGAACAGCGAAACCATCTTTATACAGTAGATCAATTACAACTCAACATTTGATTGATATAAGAGAACCTTATCAAACATATTCCGCTGCTGATTTCTGTTACGACACAAATTCACTTATACAAGAAATTATAGATAGAGGAAATATACCAGTTATAGTTGGCGGGACAATGATGTACTATAACTCACTGAGGTTTAGTCTTGATAATTTACCTAAAGCAAACAAGGAAATACGGCAAGAAATAGAATCAAAAGCAAATACAATTGGATGGATAGAGCTTCACAAATATTTAACAAAAATAGATCCAGAATCAGCATCAAGAATCCATCATAATGATAAACAAAGAATACAAAGAGCAATAGAAATATACACAATAACTGGTAATCCGATGTCCAGTCTACTAAATATTAGGAAAAAAAAACAAGAACAAACGAACAAGTATATTACAGTGAGTCTTGAACCAATAGAAAGACAATGCTTACACAAAAAAATAATAGAAAGATTCAACTATATGATTGAAAATGGACTAGTCGACGAAGTTTATTCACTTTACTCACGTAAAGACCTAAACAAAGATATGCCCTCAATAAAATGTGTTGGTTATAAACAAATATGGGAATTTTTTGAAAATAAAGTGTCTTTAAATACAGCAATAGAAAGAAGTATAATAGCCACCAGAAAACTTGCCAAGAGACAACTGACCTGGCTTAGATCACAAAAAGAAAGAACAATCATAGACTGTTCTTCTAAAAAATTGATAGAAAATGTAACAGACATCATACATGCTACATTAGATAAACACTAACTCAATCTGTTTTACAGAACATAAGTCTGTGGAAGATCTTTTTTAGTTCTAACAACCTCACCTATTCTGCTAACTTTTTCACCATAAGAAATTAAAGTTTTTATAATATCATCAGCATCGCTATTGGGTACTACAATAACCATACCTATACCACAATTGAATACCCTGTACATCTCTTCGTCAGATATATTTCCATTTTTTTGCAGCCAACTAAATAAGTTAGGCATATTCCAAGAATCTCTAAACAATTTCGCAGACAAGTCTGGACTTAATACACGTGGAATATTATCCAACAGACCGCCTCCGGTAATATGAGCTAAACCTTTTATAGAATTACCGTATTCAGATATTAGTGACAAGATCTGCTTAACATATATACGAGTTGGAGCCATTATAACATCTGATAATGATTTCCCATGGAAATCTTGCTCAGGACTTGCTCCAGTGTGCTCCAATACTTTTCGAATCAAAGAATATCCATTAGAATGAGCCCCGCTTGATGCCAAGCCAAGAATAGCATCCCCCTCACTTATGGACTCACCATTTATTATTTTATCTTTCTCAACAGCGCCAACAGCAAAACCAGCTAAATCATATTCACCAACTGGATACATGCCTGGCATTTCTGCTGTTTCTCCACCGATTAGAGCACATCCTGCTAATTCACATCCCTTAGCAATACCTTCTATCACTGAAGCTGCTATATCAACCGATAGCTTACCACAGGCAAAATAGTCTAAGAAAAATAATGGCTCTGCTCCTTGTACTAGTATGTCATTAACGCTCATTGCTACTAAATCTATACCAACAGTATTATGACGATTCCATTCAAATGCCAATCGTAATTTTGTTCCTACACCGTCTGTACCGGAAACTAATACCGGTTCTTTAAAGTTTTTGGAGATTTCAAATAAAGCTCCGAATCCACCAATGCCCTTAAGCACCTCCTTACGTTTGGTGCGCGCAGCTAAGGGTTTTATTCTATTAACTAAGTTTTCACCTGCATCGATATCTACACCAGAATCTAAATAATTAAGAGATTTAATGTTTGAAGTAATCATATATAATTTAGGTTGAGTTAAGTAAAGGTAAAGCTTCACTTTTGAATTCTACGTTGAATCCACTAAAACTACAAATTTTTCGACCAAATTGATTTATTAATTAATAAACACAAACAAAATTTAAGTTTTTCATTATAATTAAGAACAAAGATATCCCATTTAATAGATAAAAAACCTTCATGAGACGTCATCAACTTCTCCTTAATGTATCACCTATATTGGAACCAACAATTGAAAATTATGTGGTAGGACTGAATGATGAAGCTTTATATTCAGCAATGTATTTGCCTACTGGAAGAGCTATATATTTCTGGGGACCAGATGGTTGTGGACGTACTCACTTATTAAGAGCTTTGTCTAATAAAGATAAGGCTATTTATATAAACAATAATCAGCTTGATGCTATCATAAATAAACTATATAGGGATGATGTAGATGATCTTCCTAATTTAATAACCATAGATGATGTTCATTTACTAAATTCATCGCAACAATCAAAAGTATTTAAACTATACAATACCTGGCGGGAGTTATCATTAACAAAAAAATCATTTTCTATGATACTGTCTGGAAATCAACCTCCAATATCATTAAAAATCAGAGAAGACTTACGAACTAGATTGGGATGGGACCTAGTTTTTAAATTGGAACCATTATCTGATCAAGATAAAACTAATGTGTTAAAAAAACTATCTGGTAAACTAGGAATATTTGGTATAGATAATGTTATTACTTGGATGATTCACCATCATGAACGTGATATGCGTAAATTAACAGCAACATTAATAGCTTTAGACCGTTACTCACTATCTACTAAAAGACCTATTACAATACCATTACTAAAGGAAATGATAGGAAACTTGGAGTTTTAATATTTTATGAATTATAAAAACCTCGTGCTTTTTGATCTAGATCATACTTTACTACCTATAGATAGTGATTATCAGTGGGCAAGTTTTCTAGCCAAAACCGGTCGCGCTGGAACTAGTCCAGAGGAAGCAATAAAGATAAATGACGACTTAATGGATCAATATAACAAAGGAACACTTACAGCAAATCAATCTGCAGAATTTATGCTTAAACTATTATCTATAAATTCAACGTATAATTTAGCTTTATGGCATGAAGAATTTATGAGAAATATAGTAAGACCTAATATTACAGAATCAGCAGTAAAGCTAGTACAAGAGCATTTAGAATCAGGTGCTGTCTGCGCAATAGTTACCGCTACTAATAATTTTGTCACAGAGCCTATAGCAAGAGCTTTTGGAATAAAAAATTTAATTGCAACAGAAGCAGAATACACTATGGGACGATTTACAGGTCGAATTCTTGGAACACCTAGTTTCAGGGAAGGTAAAGTTATTCGAGTAAACAAATGGTTATCCAATATTGGTTATAAAATTCAGGATTTCCATAATTCGTTCTTTTACAGTGATTCTATAAACGATTTACCTTTAATGGAATTAGTTACTAACCCTATAGCTACAAACCCAAGTAATAAACTACGTTCTTTAGCAGCAGATAGAAAATGGGAAATACTAGATATTTTTGATAATTTTGAAGATTTTAAATCTTAATGTTTAATAAAATAATTAAAAAATTACGTATGTTTTTTATGAAGCCTAAACTATCTTATATCGATAAGAGCAAACATGGTATTAATAAACTTAACATCTCCGAGAATGCTATAAAAGTATGTGAAACTTTGCATAAGAATGGTTTCGAGGCATATATAGTAGGTGGGGCCATTAGAGACCTTATATTAGGTTTGAAGCCAAAAGATTTTGATATTGCTACTAATGCTACTCCAGAACAAATAAAATACATTTTTAAAAGAGCTAGGATTATAGGAAGAAGATTTAGATTAGTACATGTTATTTTCCATAAGGAAATAATTGAGATATCTACATTTAGATCCTCTCCAATAGATATAAAACAAGATAAATTCGGTAGAATATTAACTGATAACTACTTCGGCTCACAATCAGAAGACTCAACAAGAAGAGATTTTACAATAAACTCCTTATATTATGATGCTAGAGAAGAGACGGTAATAGATTATCATAATGGAATATATGACTTAAAGAAAAAACAAATAAACATAATAGGAGAAGCTAGTATTAGGTACAAGGAAGATCCTGTAAGGATTTTAAGGGCAATAAGATTTGCTTCTAAAATAAATGGATCTATTGGTCATGATACGCTTAAATATATAGCAAGACAGAAACAATTAATAGCTAACATACCACAATCAAGGTTATTTGATGAATTAATTAAAATATTAACATGTGGTAATGCATTTAAGTGTCTGATGGAAATCAAATCAAATAAGTTACATATTTTTCTATTACCAACACTAGAAGAAACATTACAAAAAACAGACTCCATTAATTTTCTAAAAACATCTCTAGAAAACACAGATCAGAGAGTTTTGAATGGCAAATCAGTTAGTCCTAGCTTTTTACTAGCTATCATTTTATGGCCTCAAGTACAAGAAGAATACGAAAAGAATTATAAAAAAAACAAAAATGTATATATTTCTATGGTGTCCGCATCTGATTCTGTAATAGAAGATCAGCTAAAAGTTTTGGCTATACATAAGAGAATAATATCAGACATGAAAACAATTTGGTTTATGCAGCCAAAATTTGAAACTAGAAAAAATAAAGCTTCTTTTAATTTGCTACAAAACCCCAAATTTAAAGCAGCCTATGATTTTATTCTACTAAGAGCAAAATCAAATGATTTCGATAAATCTATTGCGCAATGGTGGACAAAGTGGCTAGAATCTAACGAAGAAGAGAAAGAAAATATGTTAAAAATAATAAACAAAACAAAAAAATAAAAGGCAGGAAGATAAATGTGATTGATAAAATCGTAGAATCTTATATAGGTCTTGGTTCAAATCAGGGTGATAGTATATCAATAATAGACAAGGCAATATCTGATTTATTTTTGATCTTTGGAAGCAACAGTATAAAATCTAAGCTATATATTAGCGCTCCAGTACAAGCTGATGGTCCAAATTTCATCAATGCTGTAGTGAAGATATTTACACAAAAAACCCCTTTAGAGCTATTAGGTATACTACAGGATTTAGAGAAAAAATATGGCAGAAAAAGAATCTATAAAAACTCTCCAAGAACACTAGATCTGGATATTTTATTATATGATCACAAAGTGATATATTCTAAAATTCTTACAATACCACATCCTAGAATGAAAGATCGTGCATTTGTTTTAAAACCAATAACCGATATAGATTCACATATAGAAATACCTTATTATGGTAATGCTCAAGAGCTATTGAATAACATAAGAGATCAATATATTAAAGAAATTGATGAGTGATATTTTAAGATGTTAACATTTCAGCAAATCATTATTAAACTACAAAATTATTGGGGCAAGCAAGGTTGCGCCATATTACAGCCTTATGATATGGAAATCGGTGCTGGCACTTCTCATACTGCAACATTTCTAAGATCAATAGGACCAGAGCCATGGAGTGCTGCGTATGTACAACCATCTAGAAGACCTAAGGATGGTCGTTATGGAGAAAATCCAAATCGTTTACAGCACTATTATCAGTTTCAAGTAGTTTTGAAACCAGCTCCAATTAATATAATAGATCTGTATATTGGCTCACTACTGGAGTTAGGTATAAATCCGGCTGAACATGATATAAGATTCATAGAAGACAACTGGGAAAACCCGACTCTAGGAGCATGGGGGTTAGGATGGGAGGTCTGGTTAAATGGAATGGAAATAACTCAATTTACGTATTTCCAACAAATAGGTGGCCTGGACTGTAACCCTACAACTGGAGAAATTACATATGGACTCGAAAGACTAGCAATGTATCTTCAGAATGTTGATGTTGTTTACGACCTTGTATGGACAAAAGATAGAAATGATAAAGATATATCGTATAAAGATATATATCATCAGAATGAAGTTGAGCAATCTGCCTTTAATTTTGAATATGCTGATATTGATTTACTGACTAAGCATTTCAATGATCATGAGCTAGAAGCCAAGAAACTTATATCAATACCACTAGCTTTGCCAGCATATGAAAAACTGTTAAAGGCCGCACATATATTTAATATATTAGATGCCCGTGGCGCAATAAGTGTTACTGAAAGATCTTCATATATAGGTAGAATTCGTAGTCTATCAAAATCTGTTGCCGCCATATATTACAACTCTAGAGAAAAACTAGGGTTTCCTATGCTAATAAAATAAGATTATAGATCTCAATAAATGAATACAATGCTTCCATTAATTATAGAGTTGCTTACTGAAGAGTTACCACCTAAAAAATTACAAGAATTGGAAAAAACTTTCGCAAATACTATAAAATCCTTTCTAGAAAAATATAAATTAATTAAACCACATTGTCAGATAAACAGTTTTTCTACCCCTAGGAGATTGGCTGTCTATTTTTCAGAAGTATCTGGTAGATCTTCTGAGGAAATGTTCACAGAAAAGTTAATGCCTAAAAAAATAGGTTTTTCAGATGACGGCACACCTACTAAAGTTTTACTTAAAAAATTATCCTTGAAAGGAATAGATGCTAAGAACTATCAGGAAAAAATTAAAATAGAAAATTATGGAAAACAAGACTACATAATAATTAATTATACAAATCCTGGTAAAGATCTATATGAGATATTACAACAATCTTTACAAGAAGCAATTATTAAAATCTCAAATAGCAATGTAACAATGAGATACCAGACAGATTCAAATATTACAGTTAAATTTATCAGACCAGCACACAACTTATTAGCGGTTTGGGGGAATGATAAACTAGAAATTAACTTGTTGGGAATAAAATCAACATATGAAACATTTGGTCATAGATTTCTATCAAATAATTTGATTAAAATAGAGTATGCCAAACAATATGAATCTGTACTAGAAAATATAGGGAAAGTAATACCATCATTTTGTAAGCGCAAAGAATACATTAAACAACAATTGCTACAATCCTCTAGTAATTTAGAATACTCTTTAGGAGATGAAGATAACTTCAACTCTTTGTTAGAAGAAGTAACTGCATTAGTAGAATATCCAGTAGTTTATATGGGATCTTTTGATAAAAAATTTCTAGAATTGCCAAAAGAATGTCTTGTGTTGACCATGCGTATACATCAAAAATATTTTCCTTTATTTAACAAAACATCTGGTCTTATAACAAACAAATTCTTAATAGTTAGCAATATAAAAACCTCAAATCCTAATAATATAATAAATGGAAATCAAAAAGTTATACAGCCAAGGTTGGAAGATGCACAATTTTTTTATAACTTTGATAAAAAAAAATCACCTATAGAAAATGTTGGCAAGCTAAAAAGTATAATTTATTACAATAAACTAGGAACTCAGCTTGATAGAGTCGATAGACTCAGATTTATATCAAAATACATAGCAAATACTATACACTCAGACGAATATTTAGCAGATAGAGCGGCTTTATTATCAAAAACAGATTTAGAATCATTAATGGTAGGAGAATTTCCAGAATTGCAAGGAATTATGGGTGCATATTATGCGAGAAATTTTGAAGAACCTGAGGAAGTTGTATTAGCTATAAAGAACCAATATTTGAATAGATTTAATATGCCTCTAGATGCTAGAAGCGTAACATCTGCTATATTGTTCTTAAGCGAAAGAGTGGAAATGATAATTGGCTTTTTTGGTATTGAAATATATCCGACAGGAGAAAGTGATCCTTTCGGTTTGCGTAGAGCTGCTATAGGGATAATTAGCGTTTTTGAAAAAATAAAACAATCTCATAAGTTATTTAATAATCTAGATATATATAAATTAATGGAAATCACATTATCTAGTTTTGATAACATCATGGAAAAAGACACTATTAAAAAATCTATAGATTTTATTTATGAAAGATATCGATACCAATTGTTTAATAAGTTTGAAAAAGATATTGTAGAATCAGTTATATACATAAAACCACCATTACATCAGGTTTTATCTAGAATAGAAGCTCTTACCCTATTTAAATCTAAACTTGAATTATCTTCAAAAATATTTTCTGTTAACAAACGTATAGTTAATATTCTGAAGAAAAATGTTGTTGAGTCAGAAATAGTTGATGAAAGCTTACTAATAGAAAAAAGCGAAAAATTACTTTTTTCATGTATAAAAAACATTGAGAAGAAAAATGAAGAGCTATTAAGCAGTGAGAATTTTACAGAATGTTTAAATAATTTAGCCAGTATAGATAATCTTACAGATACTTTCTTTAAAGAAGTAATGATAATTACAGAAGATAAAGCTGTTAGAGATAATAGAATATTATTATTGAATCTATTGAAAAATGTTATAAATACTATAGGAGACTTGTCAATTATAAGTACATGATTGTATGAATAATATAATTATAATACCTATAATATTTTTTAAAAAGTAATCGAATATTTAATTCTTTACAAAATTCCGTCAATACTACTATCTACTACTTAAAATAGCAAATGATTTGCTATCCAACGATGAGATATAGTTTTTACTAATTTCAATATGGAAAATCTTAATAAATGATTAAAACAGGTATTGTATACTTTCGCTCTATGATTTATCGGATATTCATATCAACTACTATTATTATATGTTCTTTTACATACATATTCCTTATTTTTTTACCAGCAAGATACAGATATAAGATACTATCTTGGTGGCCTAAGATAGTATTACATGGTGCAAAATTTATATGTGGCCTTAATTGGACTATTAAAGGAATTGAAAATATACCGCTAAATGGAAATTTTATAATCTTATCAAATCATCAATCTGTTTGGGAAACTTTATTTTTTATTTCAGAACTACCAAAAAATATTTGCTATGTTTATAAAAAAGAGTTGCATTGGATACCTTTCTTTGGATGGGGGTTAGCTCTACTAGATATGATTCCTATCAACAGATCAAAAAGTAGTACTGCTCTAAGAGAAATGATGAAAAAATGGAAAGAAAAATTGGATGGGAAATGCTGCCTTGTGATTTTTCCAGAAGGATCCAGAAAACCTAGCAATAAAATTGGGCAATTTAAGCTAGGTGGAGCTATTCTTGCTACAGAAACAAAAAGCAACATAATTCCTGTAGCTCATAACTCCGGCACTTTTTGGAAAATTAACAGCATGGCTATATACCCTGGAAATATTAGCATTTCTATTGGGCCAATGATACAAGTAAAAAAATATAAAAACGCAGAAGAAGTTAATAAGGCATCATACGAATGGATTAAAGATGAAATTTTAAAGACTGATAGCAAGAATATTTAATTCAAGGCGCCGTGACAGTGTTTATATTTCTTGCCACTACCACATGGACACGTTTCATTTCTTTTAGTCTTACTAAATTTCTTATTAAAATCATCATTGTTAGCAAAAACATCATTGTCTGACTTATTATTTAATTTTATATCTATAATCATTAAGTTACGTACAATATCGTGACGAATCTTATCTAACATAACTGAAAAATACTCAAACGCTTCCCTTTTATATTCTTGTTTAGGATTCTTTTGAGCATAACCTCTTAAATGAATACCTTGTCGCAAATATTCCAACATAGATAGATGCTCTCTCCAATGATAATCTATTGATTGCAACAAAAACAACTTCTCTACACCTGTATATGATTCTTTTATAAGATTTCTTTTTTGACTATAGATAAAAAATACTTTTTTATTTAATGAATTCAATAAATCAAAGTCATTAGAACCAGAATTACTTAATAAATCTAAAATATTTATACTAATCTGAAACTCTGACTCGAGTCTTTTCTGCAAATCTGCAATGTTCCATTGGTCTGAAACTGAATTAATTGGAACATATTCACGAAATATTCCAGAAATAACATCCTTAAACATTTCATCTATAAATTCTATCAATGAGTTACTTTCTAGTACTTCATTTCGTTGGCTGTATATTATATTTCTCTGTTCATTTGATATATTATCATACTCTAACAATTGTTTTCTTATATCAAAATTACGACTTTCAACTTTATGTTGCGCTGACTCTATAGCACGATCTACCATACCTGATTTTATAGCTTCACCGTATGGTAATTTTAAATGATCAATAATATAACGCAATTTATCTCCAGCAAAGATACGCATTAATTGGTCATCTAAAGATAGATAAAAACAAGATGATCCAGGATCACCCTGCCTGCCTGATCTTCCCCTCAATTGATTATCAATTCTTCTAGATTCATGTCTCTCTGTTCCAATTACCCTCAAGCCACCAGATTGCTTTACTAGTTCATTTTTAGATTTCCATTCCTCACGTATATCAGATATAGCTTTATTTTTTTTAAAATCTTCTAATTTAACATTCTTTAAAATATCACTTATTAGTCTATCTATGTTTCCACCGAGAACAATATCTGTTCCTCGGCCTGCCATATTTGTTGCAATAGTTATGGATCCTGGTTTACCAGCCTCAGCAACAATTATAGCTTCATCAGCGTGATGCTTAGCATTCAAGACATTATGTTGCAAGCCTTGTTTTTTCAATAATCTAGATAGATATTCAGAACTTTCAATATTTGGAGTTCCAACTAATACAGGCTGACTTCTTTTATAACAATCTAATATATCATTGATAATAGCTTCATACTTCTCTTTATCAGTTTTATATATATGATCATTTTCATCTTTACGTATCATCGGCTTATTTGTAGGAATAACAATAGTCTCTAGATTATATATTTCCTGAAATTCAAAAGCCTCTGTATCTGCTGTACCAGTCATGCCAGACAGCTTATTATACATTCTAAAATAATTTTGAAATGTTATAGAGGCTAAAGTTTGATTTTCACTCTGTACACTAACACCTTCCTTAGCTTCAATCGCTTGATGTAAACCATCTGACCAGCGTCTTCCTGTCATGAGTCTACCAGTAAACTCATCTACTATTATAACCTCATCTCCTTGTACCACATAATGACGATCACGAAAGAATAGATTCCAAGCCCTTAATGCAGAAAGAACATGATTTATAAGATAAACATTATTGTGATCATATAAAGAAACACCTTGTTTTAATAACCCCTTCTTTTTTAATATATCTTCGATTTTTTCATGACCGCGTTCAGATAAATAAACTTGCTGATTTTTCTCGTCTACCCAGAAATCTCCATTGAGTTCATTCCCTTGTTGATCGGGCTCATTCTCCATACGCATCAATAATGAAGGAATTTCGTTTATTTTAATATATAAATCACTACTATCTTCAAAAGAACCTGAAATTATCAATGGAGTACGAGCTTCATCTATTAAGATAGAATCTACCTCGTCTACTATTGCATAATTTAGTGAACGTTGACGTCTATTATCTAGCGAATACTCCATATTGTCGCGCAAATAATCAAACCCAAATTCATTATTAGTTCCATATGTTATATCTGCTAAATAAGCTTCTTTTTTTTCTTTAGAAGTTTGTTGCGATAAAATAACCCCAGTAGATAATCCTAAAAAATTATATAGTTTACCCATCCATTCAGCGTCTCTACGAGCTAAATAGTCATTTACAGTCACAACATGTACTCCTTTACCAGTAATTGCATTAAGATATACAGGTAAGGTTGCTGTCAAGGTCTTACCTTCTCCAGTACGCATCTCAGCAATCTTCCCATTATGTAAAGCAATTCCTCCAAGGATCTGAACATCAAAATGACGCATACCATAAACTCTTTTGCTAGCCTCTCTAACAACAGCAAAAGCCTCTGGTAATAAATCATCTAAACTCTTACCCAAAGCATAATCATCACGAAATTTTTCTGTTTTGCTACGTAACTCGCTATCGGATAATTCTGATATCCTATATTCAATATTATTAATAATATTAACCAAGACCTGATATTGTTTTAACAATCTATCATTGCGACTACCAAAAATTTTTTTCAATAAATTGAATATATTAGAAAACAAAATGATAAGACCCCATTTTTTATAAAATTTTAACAATTAATACTAAATTTTTATACTAACCTAATAGAAATAAAACAGTAAAAATTGTTTGTTTGATAAATAAAGAATAAATTGGTAAAGAAAAGCAATCTGTATAAAAATGTTATTTATAACCAATTTAAAAAATATATTCCTACAAATTGTAATTATAGTACTATGGACATTTCAAAACAAACTAAGAGTTATAACTGCAAAGTAATTGATTGGCTAAGCTCAAACAATCAAATCAATGAAACGCTGTCTGTCGCATATAACTATATACAAATAAAACAATTAATATCAAAAGTACTACCTGATTACTTAAAAAACTCATTTCATATAATAAAAACTGAGAAAAGCAGCATAACCATAGCAGTAGAGAGTGCGATTTACGCTACTCGAGTACGTCAATTATCATTATCAATAGTAAATGAGGCAAAAATTACTTATAACAAAAACATAGAAACTATAAAAATCAAAATAATCAATGATTATGTGCCATTAAAAACAAAAACCATCAATAAACAAAAGAACCGTATACCAAACAAAGGGATAAGATCTTTTGAACAATTACAAGAAAATTCCAAACCTGGACCACTAAAAGATGCTATCCGTAGATTGATAGAACATCATAAATCATAAAAGTTAATTAATACAATACTGCATAAATAATGTCAATATAGAGGTGTTTCATAGTTATTCCTCACAACCTCCCAAGAATCACTTTTGCTTAATAGTAGATTAACAAGCTTAGCATTCAAAGAATGTCCCGATCTATGAGCTACAAAACGACCTAATAAAGGTTTACCTAATAAATATAAATCTCCTATGGCATCTAGAACTTTATGTTTAACAAACTCATCTTTATATCGCAAACCATTCTGATTTAAGATCCTAAAATCATCCATTACTATGGCATTATCGAAGCTACCACCACAAGCAAGTCCAATTGAATTTAATGATTTTAGCTCATTAATAAATCCGAACGTACGAGCTTTTGCAATATCTTTAATATAAGAGTCCTTAGATATATCTATTTCTATATAGTTAGCTGTGGAAGAAATCACAGGGTGTTTGAAATCAATTGAAAAAGCTATAACAAATCCGTTATAAGGTTCTAGTCTAGCCCATTTCTTGTTATCCCCTCCTCCTTCAGATATCTCTACAACATCCGTAATTCTAATAAAATCTTTAAAAAATTCTTGCTCCTTAATATGAGCACGCTCCAATAGATCAACAAAACAATCTGAGCTGCCATCTAAGATAGGAATTTCTTCAGAATTTACGTCTATATGTATGTTATCAATACCTAATCCATGTAAAGCTGACATTAGATGCTCTATTGTTGATATTCTAACACTGCCTTTTTGCAATACAGTAGCAAGACGCATATCACTAATATATTCAGCTTTTGCTGGTATATCTACGATATCATGAAGATCAACTCTATGAAAAATAACTCCAGTATTTACCTCTGCTGGACGTAATACAATTCTAGCCATTTTGCCAGAATGTAAACATATACCTGTAACACTAACTGGTACACTAATAGTACATTGTTTAAACATAACGCGCTCTTTGTTAATATCATGACATTAGATAAGTTCTATAAGCACAACACATGAAACAAAGAAAAAATTATCAATAATATACAACTAATCCACCTTCTTTCTCAAAAAAGAAGGTATATCAAAGTTATCAGACTCTGTTTGCTTCTCCTCAAAACCATGATTTCTTGTACGAGGATTGTGTATTACAGATGGAGAGTTTATTTTATTATGATCATTCTTATTTAAATTAGATTGCTTGGTCATTTCTTTACGATCTATAGTATCCCGTTTGACAGACGTACTTGACAATGATTTTCCTAACCCAGTTGCAACAACAGTAACTCTGAGCTCATCTCCCATTGAATCATCATATGCATTTCCAAAAATAACAGTTGCGTCTTCTGAAGCATAGCCTCGAATAGTTTCCATAATTTCTCGAGTCTCCCGCATCTTTAAAGATCTACTAGATGTTATATTTACCAGTAACCCCCTAGCTCCGTGCAAATCTATTCCTTCTAATAATGGGCAAGCAATGGCCTGCTCTGCTGCCAACTTAGCTCTATCTGTACCATTAGCAGCAGCAGTACCCATCATAGCTTGTCCTTGCTCGCCCATGATTGTACGTACATCTTCAAAATCAACGTTCACATTCCCTTCTACATTTATTATCTCTGCTATGCCAGCACAAGCATTATTCAATACACTATCTGCTGATTTAAAACAATCTTCTTGCGTAGCTTCTTCATTCATAAATGAATACAAATTTTCGTTTAATATAACAATTAAAGAATGTACATGTTTAGCAAGTTCAGCTATTCCTTCTTCTGCAACGCGCAAACGTTTATTGCCTTCAAACGAAAAAGGTTTAGTGACAACTCCTACTGTTAAAATACCTAATTCTTTGGCAATCTCTGCTACTACTGGACTTGCTCCTGTCCCAGTGCCACCGCCCATTCCTGCTGTGATAAATACCATGTGCGCACCTGATAATGCTAAACGAATCTCTTCTCTAGCTGTTTCAGCATAAGATCTACCTTGCTCAGGTTTTGCTCCTGCACCTAAACCTGTATGTCCAAGACTAATTTGTACAGGGGAATTTGTAGCTGCAAGTGCTTGTGCATCAGTATTAGCACATATAAAATCAACACCCTTGACGCCACTACGTATCATATGAGCAACTGCGTTACCACCAGCTCCTCCCACCCCTATCACTTTTATTATTGTGCCTTTAGAATTGCTATCTAAAATTTCAAATTTCATATAGTCCCCTAAGAATTTTTAAGATGTAGTATCAATAGATCATTATATAAATATTTATTTATTTTCCTACTACAACAAGTAATTTATCTTTATTAATTAATAAAATCACTATATATTTCGAGTATAGGACTGATCTAAATTTGATACGTAAACTACTTGATGATGGTTCTATAAAAAATAACTATATATCTCATTATTCATGTCAGAAGATAAACATCTATGTAAGATATAAGAATGATTTAATTTAATCTATTATGACAATAAATCTAGAATTTTCTATTTCTTATCTTACAAGATGCTTCTGACAATATAAATAAACATAGTTCGCTATAATCTATTCCCGCAGCTTTTGCCGCTGTTGGAACAAGTGAGTGATCAGTCATACCAGGAGAGGTATTAATTTCTAATAACCAAGGATTATCATCCCTGTCTAGTATAAAATCTACACGAGCCAAGCCATCACATCCAATTGCATTATATGCCTTAATAGAAATATCACTAATAATATCTATTACGCGATTAGAAAGAATTGCTGGACATACATATTTAGTTTCATCTGAAAAATATTTATGCTCGTAATCATAGTTTCCATTTGGCGTAATTATCTCTATAATCGGCAAAATTCTCATGCCACTTCTAGACCTCATAATAGATACTGTCAACTCTCTACCATCGATAAATTTTTCTGCAAAAACCTCATTATCAAAATTTATAGCATTATAATAAGCAGCCTCAATATTCTCAAAAACATCTACTTTGCTAATACCAACAGTAGATCCTTCATGAACTGGCTTAATCATTAACGGAAATCCTAGGTTATTAGCAGCGATAGTTAAACTACTAATGTCGCTAATATGCTCAAATTTTGATGTTGGCAAACATTTTTGCGTCCAAATTTGCTTAGACAAGACCTTATTCATAGCAATACCAGATGCCAAATGTCCACTACCAGTATATGGTATACCTAATAATTCTAAAACACCCTGGATAATTCCATCTTCGCCAAACCTACCATGGAGAGCTATGAAAACTCTATCAAAATTCAATTCAGGAAGAGATATTAGTGCAGTTCTTCCTGTATCAAACAAATGAGCATCAACTCCTGATTCTAAAAGAGAATTATAAATAGTCATTCCAGAAATCAGCGAAATTTCTCTTTCTGAAGAGCATCCGCCATATAATACTCCTACTTTACCAAAATTCATTATTTTCCTAATTCTCTGAATTGGGAGGCTATTTTCCCTATGGAACCGGCTCCCATCAAAATTACTATATCGCCATCACAGGCTAAATTAAAAATCATTTTAGGTAAAGTTGAAACATCATTTATAAAAATAGGATCAATCTTACCGAATAATCTAATTGCTTTTGATAAAGCTAATCCGTCTGCTTCTACTATATGATCCTCGCCTGCATCATAAACTTCAGTTAGTAATAATATATCAGAATCACTTAAAACTTTTACGAAATCTTCAAAACAGTCTCTAGTACGGGTATATCTATGAGGCTGAAAAACTAATACTATTCTTCTTTTTGGCCATACACCTCGTGCGGCCAATATTGTAGCTTCTATCTCTCTGGGATGATGTCCATAATCATCTATTAATATAAATTTACCTCCACCATTCTTATCTAAAACATAGAAATCATCTATATATGAAAACCGTCTACCAACTCCACGAAATGAGTTAAGCGAACTACAAATATCATCATCAGATATGCCTAACTCAGTCGCGATAGCAACTGCTGCTAAGGCATTCCTAATATTATGTATTCCAGGTAAATTTAATTCTATGCTAATCGGCTTTAAAATATTATCATCTTGATAATGTCTATTAACATCAAATAACATTTTCATGCCATTAACTCTTACGTTACACGCTTTAACGTTAGCACTGACATCTAAACCATAGGTTGTTATAGGTCTTGATATATAAGGCATAATTTCACGAATATTAGCATCATCTATACATAAAAAAGCACTACCATAGAAAGGTAATCTCTGAGTAAATTCCAAAAATGCCGCTCTCAACTTACTTACATCATGACCATAAGTATCCATGTGATCAGAATCAATATTAGTTATAACCGCCATTACTGGTAACAAATTCAAGAAGGAACCATCTGATTCATCTGCCTCAACTACAATATAGTCCCCCTTTCCTAATGCTGCATTTGATCCTATAGAATTTAAAACTCCTCCTATCACAAAAGTAGGATCTAGTCCACCTAGTCCAAGTACACTTGCTATTAAACTAGTAGTAGTGGTTTTTCCATGAGTTCCTGCTACGGCAATACCCTTTTTTAATCGCATTAACTCAGTTAGCATGATAGATCTAGAGACTATGGGTATATTAAGAGCACGAGCAGTCAAAATCTCAGGGTTATTATCATTTATAGCAGTAGATACAACGACAACTTCAGCTGAGGAAACGTTAGAAGACTTATGGCCTATATTTATCATAGCACCCATCGAGCGTAGCTGGACAATAACTTCAGATTCTCTTATATCAGAACCACTTATACAATATCCCAAATTAAGGAGAACAGTAGCTATACCACTCATCCCAGAACCACCGATCCCGATAAAATGTATATTTTTTATTCTATGCTTCATAAATACTTTTTTTAAACGATTCACAAGTATCAATAATCTGATCTAGTGTATATGGATTAACAAATTGATTAGCTTTCATAGCAATTTTACACAATTCGCTACGTGATCTTTGTTTCAACCAAGATGCTAACCATTCTGGGCTGACATTATCCTGATGAACCACCCAAGCAGCATCAGAATCAATAAGAAATTTTACATTTTCCATCTGGTGGTTATCAACTGCATAAGGAAAAGGAATAAAAAGAGCAGCTACTCCTATGGCAACTATTTCTGAAACTGTAATTGCCCCAGCCCTACATATAACAAAATCTACATCTGACAAAACTCTTGCCACATCTTCTATATAATCTATACAATCTGCTATAACGCCTAATTTACTGTAATTTTGGCAAAGCTGCTTTATATGTTTTTCTCCTGACTGGTGTATCACACAAGGTCTTTCTTCTATTGGTAATAAAGATAAAGCAGAAGGCACTAGAGAATTTAAACTTTGCGCCCCTAAACTACCACCTAACACAAGCAATCTCAATTTACTATTGTTACGAGAACCATATCTAGTTTCTGGAGGTTCAAATGAATACATGGAAGGACGTATTGGGTTACCTACGCACTTTGCGTTTGGTAAAACATTGGAATATCCGCTAAATATGATTTTAGCAAATCTAGCTAACAGCCTATTAGCTCTACCAGCTATAGCATTCTGCTCGTGTATAACTAATGGTATACCTTTTAAAGCTGCTACTAAACATATTGGTACTGTTATATATCCTCCCATGCCTAATATGAAATTAGGCTTCATATTAGATAACATTTTCCAGGAAGAAACTAGTGAATCAAAGAAATGCAAAGGAAAACTAATTATTGATCTAGCGCTATTATTTGGTAAACCATTAAAATTTAAAGGTATTAATTCTATGTTAGAACGAGAAACTAAAATTCCTTCCATCTTTTCTGGATTACCTATCCATATAACTTTCCACCCTTTTTTTATTAACATTTTTCCCAATGTTAAACCAGGAATAATATGTCCAGCTGTTCCTCCAGCTACAATCATGACTAAATTCATTCTTAAAAAAGCACCTCTTTAAAGTACATAGCTCTTAAATATATTGATTGTTGCTTATTTTCTTAGAAGCATAGACCTTACACAATCTGTAAAAACTTTACCACGATGTGCATACCCATTGAACATATCAAAACTAGAACAAGCAGGGGATAATAAAACAGTATCCCCAGGATGTGCAAGTCTAGAGGAGATTTCTACTGCCTCTTTCATATCATGTGAAAATCTATATATCAAAGAAGTTTTACTAAGAAGATCAGCAATTTCTAAAGAGGCAACTCCGATCAATACAATAGCACGAGCGTGATTAACTAAACCCGGGATTAATGGTAAGAAATCTTGATTTTTACCCAACCCGCCCAATATTAGCACTGATTTAGATTCTATACTTTCTAGCGCAGCTATTGTAGAAGCCACATTAGTACTTTTACTATCATCTACATAATTAATTTTATTTATCTCACATACCCACTGTATCCTATGAGGCTCCCCAGTATAATTAATCAAAGTAGACAATGCTTCACTCACCTTCAATCCTACAGATTTGCAAAGTTGTATAGATGCCAGAACATTTAAAATATTATGCATGCCTTTTATTCTTAAAGAACTAGTTGGAAGCAAATATTCAAGATTATTGTGATTTAAATCAGTGGAATTATTAACTAGGTAATCATTTTTACAGTTATTTACTAACCACTTTTGATGATTTTTTAAAGATAAACCAACATCATTTCTCTTAGTAGGTTCATCAATCCCAAAGCTATTTATGATATGATTGCCTAATGTAGCAGACATTCTTAATACCACAGGATCACTACGATTTATCAAAGCTATCTTAGATAACTTTAATAATTTAATCTTAGATTCCCAGTAGTCTTCTTTACTACCATGCCAATCTATATGATCTTGAGTTAGATTAAGAATTACAGAAACATCCGGATGTAAAGAATTCATGTAATTAATCTGAAAACTTGATAATTCAAGCACCCATAAGCTAGGTAAGCTTTCTTCATCGATAACATCCATTAATACTCTAATAGCAGCAGGACCAATATTACCTGCACATTTAACTGATATTCCACAATTACAAAATATCTTATAGGTTAAAGAAGTAACAGTTGTTTTTCCATTAGTACCTGTTACAGCAAGCACTTGAGGAATATAATTTTTAGTATATTTTAAATATTTTAGTGCTCTAGCAAATACTTCTATCTCTCCTATAACTTCTATATTGACAGATATTGCACTACTTATAAGATTTTTAACAACTGCACTATTGGGTGATAATCCAGGACTTATGATTACCAAAGAAACCCCATCTAATAAATCTAATCTAAAATTATCTCTGTAACCTAATTTATATTCTACATAACTATCATTAACTATTGATCTAAGTTTATCTAGGCCAATAGGTTTAATATTTGTATCAACAATTCTTAGTCTTAAGCCTTGTCTATAATACCATATTGCTGAATAACATCCGGACTCACCTAGTCCTAGTATCAAAACTGTAGATTTTTTAATATCATCTAACTTATACATAACGTTGCTACACTTATAACTGCTAACAGCATACTCAAAATCCAGAAACGGATAACTACTTGAACCTCACTCCAGCCGCTAATTTCAAAATGATGATGCAGAGGTGTCATTTTAAATATTCTGCGACCAATACCATATTTTTTCTTTGTGTATTTAAACCAAGAAACTTGCAAGATAACAGATAAAGTCTCAATCACAAAAATACCACCCATGATTACTAGATTAATCTCCTGTCTAGTAATAACAGCTATGGAACCTAAAGCTCCACCCAGCGCCAAAGAACCGACATCTCCCATGAAAATACTAGCAGGATATGCATTAAACCATAAAAAAGACAATCCAGAACCAACTAGAGTAGCGCAAAGAACTAACAACTCACTTGTTCCTGGAACATATGGTAATGATAAATAGTTAATACGATTAATATCTCCTACTAAGTAAGCAAATAAAGCTAGTGATGAAGCGACCATGATAATTGGAAAGATTGCCAAACCATCGAGACCATCTGTTAAATTAACAGCATTACTTGTCCCAACTATAACAAAACAAGATAAAAAAACAAATCCAAATATGCCAAAAATATAGCTAAAATTACCTATCATAGGAACAAATAAAGCTATGTCTGTTGACAGAAATTTGTATAGCAATTCTGCTATTTTTATTTGTCCTGTAAATATCACATAATCTGTGCTTGTATAAAAACTTACAAATACGATAGTTATAGATGATAATAAACTAAAGAATAATAACGAAATAAATTTGACTCTTGCTGTTAATCCTTCTGGATTCCCATATTTCACCTTGTAATAATCATCCAGCAATCCTATCATACCAAATGAATATGTTACAAAACATACAATCCATATAAAAATATTAGACAAGTCTGACCATAAAAAAATACTAACCGCCATAGATAACAATATAACCAAACCACCCATAGTAGGTGTACCATTTTTCACATTATGTGTCTGCGGGCCACATAATCTAATAGACTGACCAATATTCATTAAAGATAAATGTTTTATAGCAAAAGGAAAATTAAAAAAGATATAATAGAAGAAGTTATAAATGCAAAAAAAGCCCTAACAATCAGATTATGGAATAAATAAAACTGAATATTAAAAAATATAGAAATTTTAAAAACACTTCTGGTCCCTATTACGTATTTTTTTGAAAAAGATCTTACAATATCCTCCATAGCCATAAAACGTGATCCTTTAATGAGAATACTAGCTTTTTCATATTTGGTTAGTAATGAAACAATATCCTCTATAGATTCGCAGACTATAGCATTAATTCCAAAAGCAAATGCAGTATGTTTACTATTCATTCCAATTGTAATTAATTTATCAATGCCATTATTTATAGCATAAAAACCTATCTCTTTATGTAACTCAACAAATCCTGATCCAGTCTCTCCCATGTCACCAAACACAAGAATTTTAACTCCTGGCTGGATTTTTAATACATCTATAGCAGCCAAAGCAGAATCAGGATTTGAATTATATGTATCATCTATTAGTAAAATATTTTCATTTAATTGATAGAATTTCATTCTTCCACAAATTGACTCAAAAGATTCTAACGATTTCATAGAATCAGTTAGTTTTAAATCCATAGCTATGGAAACAGAAATAGATGCTAAAGCATTGCGTAAATTATGCTCTCCCGGAATAGGAAGAATAAAAGGATGCTCTCTATTTTTAAATACTAAATTACAACTTACATTGTTACATCCGCACTTTATATCTTTTGCATAAACGTCACAATCATCAGAAAAACCGAAAGTGACGCTATCTAATTTTCCAGTAATACTATCCCAAAGCCCAGAATATTTATCATCTCCTGGATATACTACTATCCCATTGCTAGGCAAAAATTTTATTGAGCTACCATTTTCTACTGCTACATTATAAACATTACCTAGAAATTCTTGATGTTCACGTTGAGCATTCGTAATAACAACTATAGTCGGAGCAGAAATGCTAGACAAAATACCTATTTCACCAGCATGATTCATACCTAATTCTAATACTGCTGCCTTATGATTTCCACGTAATCTAGACAACGTTAATGGAACTCCTATTGAATTATTCAAGTTTCCATCTGTTATCAGGCAATTTTTCTTCTCATATATATCTACAAGTATCTTTGCAATCATTTCTTTGGTAGTTGTTTTACCATTACTACCAACAACAGCCACGACTGGCAAGTTATATTTCCTTCTATAAGTAGATCCTATGCACATCAAAGCATCCTTAGTGTCATCTACAAGTATCTGAGGAATATTTACTCCTTCAACCCTTCTAGATACAACAGCTGCACATGAACCAGCATCTTTAGCTTTGTTTAGATAATCATGAGCATCAAACTTATCTCCTACTATTGCGATAAACAACTCATCACTTTTTAAGCTTCTAGTATCAATAGAAATTCCTTTAATGACAGGTAACAACATGGCTAATCTAGCCCATTGACAATCATCAAAAAATATTTTTTTATTTGAATTTTCTTGATAACTTTCATGTCCTTTTCCTGCTAACAGTACTATATCTTTATCTTTAGCAGAATAAATTGAAAGCAAAATCGATAAAGCTCTATTAGGCTCCACATGAACTGAAGATGTATCGCTAAAAACACCAGAAAGCATATCCTCTATAATACTATCAGGGTTTTCCATACGAGGATTGTCACTTGTGATAAATACCATGTCAGAATAACTTATGGCAACTTTTGTCATCTCAGGTCTTTTACTAATATCACGATTTCCACCACAGCCAAATAAACTAATTAACTTTCCACCTGAGTTTTTGGCAATAGGATTTAATGTCTTTAAAACATTAAACAAAGCATCTTTCGTATGAGCAAAATCAACTAAAACTGTAGGGAAAGCAAGTTTTCCTATTTTTATAGGAATAACTCTCTGTAGTCTTCCAGGAATAGAAGTAAGTGATTCTATCATCTTTGGTATCACATCTATCGGTAAATTTAAAGCAATCAAAACACTTACGACAAGCAATATATTAGAAATATTATAATTTCCTATAACATCAATATTAATATGTAAAGAATTATCATGAAATTTTAATAAAAAAACCTGACCACTAATATTTGATCTTATGTCAGTTGCATACACATCAGCAAATGGATTTATATCTTCTGTAGAAAACAATAAACTTTTGGATCTAGGCAATTTTTTGGATAATCTTTTTCCAAAACTATCATCTAAGTTTATTATAAATTTTTCTATTCCTAAGATGCTAAATAAATGACTTTTTGATCGCTCATAACTATAAATATCTTTATGATAATCCAGATGATCACTAGTAAGATTTGTAAAAGCAGCCACCTTTATATTTAGACCACATAATCTTCCTTCTTCTAGACCAATTGAAGATGCTTCCATGGCTACTATTTTAACACCTAGTCTATACATCATAAATATAATCCAGTGTAAAGACAAAACATCTGGAGTTGTTAAACCTTTATATAATAATTTATTGCCAGGAATAAAAGCACCCAATGTACCTATTGTTCCACATAAAAAACCATAGTTATTTAAAGCTTGTGCTATCCATTGAACACATGATGTCTTTCCATTTGTCCCTGTTACTGCTATCAGAGTGATTTTATTAGAAGAATTTCCATACCATTGATTAGCTAAGTCGCCTAACATTTTTGATAAATTTGATACAACTAGAACATTATCTTTATCAATCACTAATGATTCCAAATTGTTTACAAAATCAATCAAGACTGCTGAAGCCCCATTAGATACAGCATCATCAATATAGAAATAACCGCTTGTCTGATAACCGCTACAAGCTATGAATACATCTCCAGGGGAAACACATCGTGAATCAGAACATAACCTTGAATTTTCATATGTTCTTTTCTTCAACCAAGATATTAAAAAACTAATATCATAGACATGGTCTGACCTATAACTAAATTCACTCATAATACTTGTTGCCTACCTATATAGTTAGTTATTGTGGCTATGCACTATAAGCTATGATGTTTTATAATAAAATCGGTCAAATATCTTAAACTGCTATAACTATTTTC
This sequence comes from Candidatus Kinetoplastibacterium galatii TCC219, assembly GCF_000340905.1. Lineage (NCBI taxonomy): Bacteria > Pseudomonadati > Pseudomonadota > Betaproteobacteria > Candidatus Kinetoplastidibacterium > Candidatus Kinetoplastidibacterium galati. The sequence goes on from NC_020284.1 coordinate 640,583, forward strand.
AAAATTTCAAAAAATTAGAAAATGGAACTACAGTACGTTCTGCAACACGCAATACAGCAGAACGAGCTCTTTTATTGCCTAAAATCTCGTTATCTTTAGGAAATACTCTCTCTAAAGATCGCAAAATCGACTTGGGTAGCTCATTTTCCATTAGTGGTAATTTATGATAAACATCAGATGGATACTCAAAATTCCTTATCATTCTCTTAACTATACGATCTTCTAGGGAATGAAAGCTGATTACTGCTAATCTTCCATAGGGTTTTAATAATTCTACAAATGAAGGGAATGACGAAGATAATTCTTCTAGTTCATTATTAATATATATTCTAAGAGCTTGAAATGTTCTTGTGGCTGGATGCTTTCCTTTTTCATTCTTATGCACAACACTAGAAACACAATCTACTAGATCAGTGGTTGTGCATATTGGTTTTATTTTTCTTCTAGCTACAATTTCTTTCGCAATTTTTGTAGCAAATCGTTCTTCACCATACTCAAATATTACTTTTCTTATATCATTAAGATCAGCTTTTTCCAACCATTTAGCTACGGAAATGCCTCTGGTTGTATCCATTCTCATGTCAAGCGGACCTTTATGCAAAAATGAAAATCCTCTACATGGATTATCAAGTTGAGGAGAAGAGACACCAAGATCTAACATTATCCCATCTACTTTATCTATGTTTCTTGATAATAATTCTTCTTTCATTTTTACAAAGCTACTATGTATAACCTGAACTCTATTATCTTTCAAAGATAATAGATTAGCTGACTTAATTGCATCAGGATCTTTGTCAAAAACAAATAATTTAGATCTATCGTCTAAATTATCTAATAATTCGATACTATGGCCACCTCTTCCAAATGTGCCATCTACAAAAATACCACTATTTAAATATTGTTTACCTACACATAAATCTCTAACTAACAGAGTATCTACAGTTTCTCTCAACAATACTGGTTTGTGTTTAAATTCACTCATAAGATAAAAAATTTCTTTCTTAATACTAAAATTTCATAAATACAGCTCTGATTATATTAAGACAAAAAGCAGAGCAAATCTGTAGGCCGGATTCTGTATCACATTTGTGATTAGCGATCATTCATCTGCACAAAATTTTGCAAGTTTGTTGTAGCCATCTACCCGCATACTCGAACGGACCATTCTACATAGATAAACTAAACGTATGCCTATTTGATGTTGCTCCAGATAAAGGTTACCGCGTTTCACCATGCAAGGTATCAAGTTTATAACATAAAACAAAACATATCTTTATATAAAAAATCTTGAATCCTTGCTTACTCGTCTCTGTGGCCCTATTTCTTAGTCATATTGGATCTATTATGACTAGGCGGCCGTTAGCCGCTATCTTGTCCTGAGGAGTCCGGACCTTCCTCGATAATTGTTATAAATTACCGCGATCGCCCGATTTACTCTGCATATGCTATTGTATTAGAATTTAATATATTTTATAAGATAATTTTAGTTAAAAATCAAAATCTTAATTAATTTATGACTTTATGGCACATCATCCTATAATTATACTTTCCAAATGCTGTTTATCATACGGAAGTCACTCTATACTTAAAAATGTTGATCTAATAATCAAGAAACAAGATCGCATAGGTCTTATTGGTAGAAATGGTTCTGGAAAATCTTCTTTACTCAAACTATTACAAGGAAAAATAACTTTAGATTCAGGTAAAGTTAATAGAGTATCTGATATAAGCATAAACATGCTAGATCAAGAACCAAATTTAAATGATAAACTTACTGTGTTAGAAGCTATATATGGTCAGGATTTAGATAGCAATGAGCATAATACAGAAAAAATATCTCGCACAAGAAAAATTATAGAAGATCTAGATCTTGTTGGTAATGCAAAGATTGCAAATCTTTCCGGTGGCTCGTATAAAAAAATAGCTATAGCTAAATTGATAATAGAGGAACCTGATCTATTAATATTAGACGAACCAACAAATCATATTGATATAGACACTATTAAATATTTAGAAAAAATATTAATAAATTGGAAAAAAACACTTATTGTTGTTACACATGATCGACATTTTTTAGATGTTGTGGCAAATAAAATTATCGAAATAGACAGAGGCAAGATAATTAGTTTTCCTGGAAATTGGTCAAAATGGGTAGACTACAGAAATAAAAACATAGAATCTGAAAAACAGCAATATGAAAAACTTAATAAATTCATATCTAATGAAGAGGAATGGGCACGTAAAGGAGTAGAAGCAAGAAGAACTCGCAATGAAGGAAGACTTAAAAGGTTAGAAATATTAAGAGAAAAAAAAGAAAATCTGACAATAAAAAATACAAACATCAGTTTATCTATAAATGAGCGAAATCATAAAGGAAAGATAATTTCCGAGTTAAAATCAGTAAGTAAGTCTTTTGATTCTACTAATGTAGTATCAACGTATTCTGGAATTATATTAAAAAAAGATAGGATCGGAATAATTGGACCAAATGGATCTGGTAAAACTACTCTTATAAAAATAATATTAGGTAAATTAAAAATAGATTCAGGAAGTGTATTTGTTAGTGAAGATGTTTCTGTAGCATATTTTGATCAAATGCGAATGCAACTTGATGATAACAAATCAATAGAAGATAATATAAACCCTTCTGGTGAGTGGATTAACTTTGGCAATAACAGAAAACACATAAATAATTACCTAGAAGACTTTCTTTTCTCTGCAGGAATGTCAAAAACACCGATAAAAATGTTATCAGGCGGAGAAAAATCTAGAGTTGTTTTAGCAAAACTATTTCTGCAACCTGCTAATGTTTTGGTTTTAGATGAACCAACAAATGACTTGGATATAGAAACTATAGAGATACTAGAAACAGCTATAAATAATTATTCAGGAACAGTAATATTAGCTAGCCATGATATATCTTTTTTAGAAAACACTATAACTAAGTCTATAATCTATAACGGACAAGGTAAATGGATAAATGATATAGGGAAATTTGAATATAAAGCAGTAAGAAATTCAGAATTAAGTCGTAAAAAAATTAGCAATTCCAATAAAAAAGACAACAACAAAAATTTAAAATCAGATAAAGCAAAAAAACAGAAAATACAACCATGGGAACTAGAAGAGCTTAAAAAAATTCCTTTTACTATACAGAAACTAGAGGATAAACAATTACAGTTAGCGAAAAAACTAGAGCAAAAGGAATTGTACACTGAATCACCAGAACTCATTTCTGTTATAACAGATCAACTCAATAAAGTAAATGATGATATAAAATCATCCTTTGAACGATGGGAGGTATTAGATTCAAAGAATAATCAATAATTTTATAGATTTTTTAAGAAAAGAATTTTATATGCTCCACTGTAGAGTTTCTCCATATGCAAGTGGTACTATATTTAAATTCTTAAACGATATTTTATCAGGAACTATATTTTCATTGCGATAAATGGTCAAAGTTTGCTTATTTCTAGGCAAATTATAGAAATCAGCTCCATGAAAACTAGCAAATTTCTCTAAATTAGATATGCACCCAACATCTTCAAAGATTTTCATATATAAAGAAATTGCATTATAAGAACTGTAACAACCAGCACAACCACAATTATTTTCTTTAGACTTGACGTCATGAGGAGCGCTATCTGTTCCAAGGAAAAATCTTTTATCACCACTTGTAGCTGCCTTAACTAGATATTCTCTATGCAGTTCACTCTTTAATATAGGTAAACAATAATAATGTGGTCTCAATCCTCCTGAAAAAATTATGTTTCTATTATATAGCATATGCTGTGGAGTTATTGTTGCAGCAGTATACTCTGGAGATGAGTACACATAATCAACACCTTCTTTAGTGGAAACATGTTCTATAACAATTTTTAATTCTGGAAATTTTTCTCTCAAAGGAATTATAACTTTATCTATGTAAACTGATTCTCTATCAAAAATATCAACTCTGTGATCAGATACTTCAGCATGAATTAATAGTGGCATTTTAATTCTCTGAAGAGTATCCAAAACTTTAGAGCAGTTTTTAAATAAATCAACTACACCTGCATGAGAATTAGTTGTTGCAGAATTAGGATATAATTTAACTGCGAATACTACACCAGATTCTTTTGCCATTAAGATTTCGTCAGTAGTTGTTGTGTCTGTTAAATATAAAGTCATTAGGGGCTCAAAACATCTCAAATCTCCTCTGATTTTTCCTAGAGAATTAAGAATACTATCTCTATAAGCAACTGCAAGCTTAGTATTAATAATAGGAACACTCAGATTTGGCATAATAATTGCTCTGGCGAATTGCTTGACAGTATCACGAAGTACGAAGTCCAACATATCAGAATGACGTAAATGCAAATGCATGTCATCTGGCATAACGATAGTAATAGATTTGCTCATTTATTTTATTTAATTGATTTTCATTATAAAGTTAAAGAAAGTTATGCATCAACATATGGAGATTTATTCTCTCTAAGACATAGCATTCCTCTTATTAGTCTATAAATAACCCAACTAAACGTTAGCAATATACCAATGTAACCGATATAAATAAATGTTAAAACAATACTGATAGTTAATAGCAACAGGGATAGCCAGAAAGTGTTTAATATCCAATCGAAGTGAGCTGAATATATTGTTCCCCCAAAATCATTTTTTTTCTGGTAGATTATGATTATTGATGCCAAAGACATTGGCCAGAAGACTCCAGATGATAAAAAACCTATAGAAAATAATATATAAACAATATAAGTTAGCGTAAGGTCATCAAAATTGAATTTAGGTGAAGGAAAATTAGAATCACTCATAATACCTGCTCTCCATGAAATTATCATTCAAGTTCTAAAAATACACTCCATATTAATATATTACAAGAAAATAATTAAATACTACGTGATTTAATAACAAAAGGAATAGAGCTACCGGAACGAACTCATGATATTTGGAATGAGATACATAGTCTAGCTATAAGCTTTGCCAGACTATATAATTGATACTGATATTCCTCCACATAAAATATTATGTGAAGGAACTCAATTTTCTAGAAGCCTGACGATAACCTACTTTCGCAGACGAGATGTCTACTATCATCGGCGCAAAGGCATTTAACTGTCCTGTTCGAGATGGGAAGGAGTGGAACCACCTTGCTATGGTCGTCAGGCAAAACCTGAACTTAGTGATTTAATTTCACTACAAATAATCTAAGAAGAAGCATTTTAACAAACAGATGATGATTGTGTATCTTTTGCAAAGCATTATCATAATCATTTTATAAAATAAAATCAATTTCAGCCTATAACAACCTGCAGTGTTATAGGATCAAGCCTCACGGGCAATTAGTATCGGTTAGCTTAATACATTACTGTACTTACACACCCGACCTATCAACGTCCTGGTCTTGAACGACCCTTTAGGGGGATCTAAGTCCCCGGGATACCTAATCTTCAGACGAGTTTCCCGCTTAGATGCTTTCAGCGGTTATCTCTTCCGTACTTAGCTACCCGGCTATGCCATTGGCATGACAACCGGTACACCAGAGGTACGTCCACTCCGGTCCTCTCGTACTAGGAGCAGGCTCTGTCAAGTATCCAACGCCCACGGCAGATAGGGACCAAACTGTCTCACGACGTTTTAAACCCAGCTCACGTACCTCTTTAAATGGCGAACAGCCATACCCTTGGGACCTACTACAGCCCCAGGATGAGATGAGCCGACATCGAGGTGCCAAACACCGCCGTCGATATGAACTCTTGGGCGGTATCAGCCTGTTATCCCCAGAGTACCTTTTATCCGTTGAGCGATGGCCCTTCCATTCAGAACCACCGGATCACTATGTCCTGCTTTCGCATCTGTTCGACGTGTCAGTCTCACAGTTAAGCACGCTTATGCCATTGCACTAACAGCACGATTTCCGACCGTGCCTAGCGTACCTTAGAACTCCTCCGTTACTCTTTAGGAGGAGACCGCCCCAGTCAAACTGCCCACCATGCACTGTTCCAAATCCGGATAACGGATCAAGGTTAGAATCGCAAACAATCCAGGGTGGTATTTCAAGGATGGCTCCACACAACCTAACGGTCATGCTTCAAAGCCTCCCACCTATCCTACACAAGATTATTCACAATTCAATGCAAAGCTACAGTAAAGGTTCATGGGGTCTTTCCGTCTAGCCGCGGGTAGATTGCATCATCACAAACATTTCAACTTCGCTGAGTCTCAGGAGGAGACAGTGTGGCCATCGTTACGCCATTCGTGCAGGTCGGAACTTACCCGACAAGGAATTTCGCTACCTTAGGACCGTTATAGTTACGGCCGCCGTTTACCGGGGCTTCGATCAAGAGCTTGCACCCCATCAATTAACCTTCCGGCACCGGGCAGGCGTCACACCCTATACGTCGACTTTCGTCTTTGCAGAGTGCTATGTTTTTAATAAACAGTCGCAGCCACCGATTATCTGCGACCTCTTCATGCTTTGAACGCAAGTTCATCACAATAATGAGGCATACCTTCTCCCGAAGTTACGGTATTAATTTGCCGAGTTCCTTCTCCTGAGTTCTCTCAAGCGCCTAAGAATATTCATCCCGTCCACCTGTGTCGGTTTGCGGTACGGTCTTGTACAGCTGAAGCTTAGAGGCTTTTCTTGGAACTACTTCCAATCACTTCGCAAAACATGTTTGCTCGTGCCACACCCTTGAATCATGTAACCGGATTTTCCTAATTACCATCTATAATGTAGCAACAGGGATATCCAACACCCTGATGATTTTCTGCAATCCGTCCCCCCATCGCACTGTACAATGGTACTGGAATATTAACCAGTTTCCCATCAGTTACGCATCTCTGCCTCACCTTAGGGGCCGACTCACCCTGCGCCGATGAACGTTGCGCAGGAAACCTTGGACTTACGGCGAGGAGGCTTTTCACCTCCTTTATCGCTACTCATGTCAGCATTCGCACTTCTGATACCTCCAGCATCCTTTACAAGACACCTTCGCAGGCTTACAGAACGCTCTCCTACCGCGTATATTAAAATATACGCCCGCAGCTTCGGTTTATCGCTTAGCCCCGTTACATCTTCCGCGCAGGACGACTCGATCAGTGAGCTATTACGCTTTCTTTAAAGGATGGCTGCTTCTAAGCCAACCTCCTGACTGTCTATGCCTTCCCACTTCGTTTCCCACTTAGCGATAATTCGGGACCTTAGCTGGCGGTCTGGGTTGTTTCCCTTTCGAGTCCGGACGTTAGCACCCGGTGCTCTGTCTCCCACGCTGTACTTGTACGTATTCGGAGTTTGCCATAGTTTGGTAAGTCGCCATGACCCCCTAGCTATAACAGTGCTCTACCCCATACAGTAATACGTGAGGCACTACCTAAATAGTTTTCGGAGAGAACCAGCTATTTCCAGATTTGTTTAGCCTTTCACCCCTATCCACAGCTCATCCCCTAATTTTTCAACATTAGTGGGTTCGGTCCTCCAGCACGTGTTACCGTGCCTTCAACCTGGCCATGGATAGATCATCTGGTTTCGGGTCTACACCCAGCGACTATATCGCCCTATTCGGACTCGCTTTCGCTACGCCTCCCTTATTTAGTTAAGCTTGCCACTGAATGTAAGTCGCTGACCCATTATACAAAAGGTACGCAGTCACGGAACAAGTCCGCTCCTACTGTTTGTATGCATACGGTTTCAGGATCTATTTCACTCCCCTTCCGGGGTTCTTTTCGCCTTTCCCTCACGGTACTGGTTCACTATCGGTCGATCACGAGTATTTAGCCTTGGAGGATGGTCCCCCCATATTCAGACAGGATTTCACGTGTCCCGCCCTACTTTTCTTACGCTTAGTTCCACATCAAAGATTTCGTCTACAGGGCTATCACCTACTATGGCAGAGATTTCCATCTCTTTCGACTATCAATAATGCTAAAACGTAAAGGCTGATCCAATTTCGCTCGCCACTACTTTCGGAATCTCGGTTGATTTCTTTTCCTCGAGTTACTGAGATGTTTCAGTTCACCCGGTTCGCTTCTACTGACCTATGTATTCAGTCAGTGATACTCCTTTAAAGGAGTGGGTTTCCCCATTCGGATATCTGCGGATTACAGCTTGTTTTCCAGCTCCCCGCAGCTTTTCGCAGGATACTACGTCCTTCTTCGCCTGTGATCGCCAAGGCATCCACCATATGCACTTAGTAACTTGATCCTATAACACTAAAGGCTATATAGATAATTGACTTTATTTAAATGTTTATGAATATTCCAATTAAACTTGGAACTTTTTTGCAATCACAACCCTATGTCTATTAATTAAAATAGAACATCTTTCGTTGTGCTTCTTCTAGATTTTTAAAGAACAAATAGCTTATTTAATAAAGCTTAAATCTTATACTTAAATGCCTATGTATAAGATTTAAACTCTGTGTGTGGTGGAGGTGAACGGGATCGAACCGATGACCTCCTGCTTGCAAAGCAGGCGCTCTCCCAACTGAGCTACACCCCCAAAGTATCGAAAGGTTTTGCCCAAACATTTATGGTGGGTCTAGTTGGACTTGAACCAACGACCCCCGCCTTATCAAGACGGTGCTCTAACCAGCTGAGCTACAGACCCATACCTATTACTGATCACACTATATACAATGCAATATAAAATCAATAGATAATCTGTCATAACCAGCGCTTACTAACAATCACAGCTATTTTAACAACCGATAATTGTGGATACTTAATACTTAGTTTTAATGCTCTTAAAGGAGGTGATCCAGCCGCACCTTCCGATACGGCTACCTTGTTACGACTTCACCCCAGTCATGAATCCTACCGTGGTAATCGCCCTCCTTTCGGTTAGGCTAACTACTTCTGGTAAAACCCACTCCCATGGTGTGACGGGCGGTGTGTACAAGACCCGAGAACGTATTCACCGCAGCATGCTGATCCGCGATTACTAGCGATTCCGACTTCACGTAGTCGAGTTGCAGACTACGATCCGGACTACGATCGGGTTTCTGGGATTAGCTCCCCCTCGCGGGTTGGCGACCCTCTGTCCCGACCATTGTATGACGTGTGAAGCCCTACCCATAAGGGCCATGAGGACTTGACATCATCCCCACCTTCCTCCGGTTTGTCACCGGCAGTTTCATTAGAGTGCCCTTTCGTAGCAACTAATGACAAGGGTTGCGCTCGTTGCGGGACTTAACCCAACATCTCACGACACGAGCTGACGACAGCCATGCAGCACCTGTGTTCTAGTTCTTTTTCAAGCACTCCTAAATCTCTTCAGGATTCTAGACATGTCAAGGGTAGGTAAGGTTTTTCGCGTTGCATCGAATTAATCCACATCATCCACCGCTTGTGCGGGTCCCCGTCAATTCCTTTGAGTTTTAATCTTGCGACCGTACTCCCCAGGCGGTCAACTTCACGCGTTAGCTGCGCCACTAAGACCCGAAGGTCCCAACAGCTAGTTGACATCGTTTAGGGCGTGGACTACCAGGGTATCTAATCCTGTTTGCTCCCCACGCTTTCGTGCATGAGCGTCAGTGTTATCCCAGGAGGCTGCCTTCGCCATCGGTGTTCCTCCGCATATCTACGCATTTCACTGCTACATGCGGAATTCCACCTCCCTCTGATACACTCTAGTTCGGTAGTTAAAAATGCAGTTCCAAGGTTAAGCCCTGGGATTTCACATCCTTCTTTCCGAACCGCCTGCGCACTCTTTACGCCCAGTAATTCCGATTAACGCTTGCACCCTACGTATTACCGCGGCTGCTGGCACGTAGTTAGCCGGTGCTTATTCTGCAGGTACCGTCATTCATGTTGGGTATTATCCAACACTGTTTCTTCCCTGCCAAAAGTGCTTTACAACCCTAAGGCCTTCATCGCACACGCGGAATGGCTGGATCAGGGTTTCCCCCATTGTCCAAAATTCCCCACTGCTGCCTCCCGTAGGAGTCTGGGCCGTGTCTCAGTCCCAGTGTGGCTGGTCGTCCTCTCAGACCAGCTACGGATCGTTGCCTTGGTGGGCCATTACCTCACCAACTAGCTAATCCGATATCGGCCGATCCAATAGCGTGAGGTCCGAAGATCCCCCACTTTCCCTCTTAAGGAATATGCGGTATTAGCTACGCTTTCGCGTAGTTATCCCCCACTATTGGGCACGTTCCGATATATTACTCACCCGTCCGCCACTCGCCACCAGACCGAAATCTGTGCTGCCGTTCGACTTGCATGTGTAAAGCATTCCGCTAGCGTTCAATCTGAGCCAGGATCAAACTCTTCAGTTTAATCTCTGTATTTTTTATACGTAATTTAAGTCTGATTTAGACTTAGAATACGTCGCTACCCAAAAAATGAACGGGGTCTTAGAGTATTTCTCTAAAACCATGTACATTATTGAGTACTTTTATCTAATTAGCTAAATGTAAAATCTTACATTCTAAAACTAGCATCAAGTACCCACAATTATCGATTGTTTGTTGTTAAAGAGCATAGTCCTGACAATTAATTACTTATCAGTTGCAGAAAAAGAATTCTCGCTCTTAATAAGAAAAATGTCAATATTTTTTTGTTGTCTAAAATTTTAAAATTATAAATAATTCATAATTAGAACTAATGGGTTAATAATGGCATAAATTATTTTAATCAATAAAAATTCATATTTTAAATTAGCAAGCATATGGCTATAAAATACTCAGACCTAAACATAAACCCAATAGCAATCCAAATAGGAGATTTTAGTATACATTGGTATGGTATTACCTACTTGGCAGGTATTTTAATGGTTTATATCTTAGGACAAATAAAATTAAAAAATAATTTGAATGATAGAAAAAAAATAAACAACCTAGAAGACTTGCTTTTATATGGAATGCTAGGAGCTATAATTGGAGGAAGATTAGGTTATGTAATTATATACAGACCAATTTACTTCTTAAATTATCCAATAGAGATTTTTCATTTATGGGAAGGAGGTATGTCATTTCATGGCGGGCTAATTGGAGCGATTATTTCCTTATTTGTGTATGCAAAATACAACAATTATTCATTTTTAGTGATAACTGATTTTATATCTACGATAGTTCCACCTGCTATCGGTATGGGAAGAATAGGAAATTTTATAAATGGAGAATTATGGGGTTATCCCACAGATCTATTTTTTGGTATTATTTTTGATGAAACATGTGATGATTTAGTTCGTCATCCATCACAGATATATGAATCAATACTAGAAGGACCAGTACTCTTTATTGTAATGTATATTTTTTCCAAAAAAACTAGAAGAACAGGAATGATAAGCTCTGTTTTTCTGATAACATATGGTCTATTAAGATACATAGCGGAATTATGGAGAGAACCTGATTATTTCCTGGGGACAGTATTCATAAACCTGAGTATGGGACAGATTTTATCTGTATTAACAATATTTTTTGGTGTTGTACTAATGCGGTTAAGTGCTAAATAACTTCATCTATTAGAGCAGATATATTTTCTATTTTGTCTTTCATATCTTTAAAAGAGACACTATCCGAATTGCCAAAATTGTCGGAAATTCTCATTGATAATAAATCGCTAGCTAATTGCAAAGAGACCATTGTAGCCAACATCTCAGTTGTATATGTTTTTCCTGAATATTGTATGCGACTGGCCAATTCATTAACATAATCAACAGCAGAAACAAGACTAGACTTTTCTTCACTAGAACAAGCTAGAGAATATTCCTTACCAATAATTTTAACTTCAAGACGCTCCATTAATATCATCCTCAACTGAAAACACACCTGGTAATTTATTAGCCAACTCACCCAAACGATTAATTGCTGACTGCACACTATTTCTCATGCTAGAAATCTTTGATTCCTGTGATAACAACATATCCCTTAATTTATGCTCATCATGTCTCATGAGCTCTTCTTTCTCTTTATAATCTTTCTCTTGAGCTTGTAGTTTGTTATTAAGTATATTCTCTATAGCATCTTTCTCAGAAATCAAAGAAATGGCTCTATTTTCAAAATCAATAGATTTGTTCTTCCAGTATATAACTTCCAAATTCTGTTTCTCACATTCTTCTTTTAAAATAGAAATTTCAGAATCATATCTTTTATCTCTTTCTATAGTGCTCTTCTCTAGATCAACAAATTTATCTTTCCAATAAATAACATCTAATTCTTTTTTTCCATTAACCTCTTCCATATTAGAGATTTCTGCATGGCACCTATTTAATTGCTCTAAAAGATTAATATTATCAGATCTAATCTCTTTAAATCTATCTATTAAACCATTAACACGAAAAATAAGGTTATCTATTTCACTCAACATATCTAATATCTCTAATCTTATTAGTTAATAATCATTCTATTCTCGTTGCTTAATATAAAAATTGCAATTAATTTTAAATTAGCATCATGCTTATTTTTCTCAAAATCTAAAATAAGATTGATGATAATTCAATAAGAGCTTGCTCATAAACAGATCTTTTAAACTCTATTATATCCTCCAACGGAACCCAATAATGACTCCACTTCCATGCATCAAACTCCGGGCTAGGTGTTGCATACAGACAAACATCACTATCACTACCAACTAACCTCAATAAAAACCATATTTGCTTCTGACCTTTATATTGACTCCTACTTTCCTTGCGAACAAAATTACTAGGAACATTATAATGTAGCCATCCTTTAGTTCTCCCTATTATCTTAACATGCTCTGGCTTTAGCCCAACTTCCTCATAAAGCTCACGGTACATAGCTTCTTCGAGACATTCTCCGTATTTAACTCCACCTTGTGGAAATTGCCAAGCATTCTCTTTTATTCTTTTTCCAAGAAAAACCTCATTTCGACAGTTAACAATAATAATGCCAACATTAGAACGATAACCTTCATTATCAAGCATGATGATGATCTACCAAATTAAATTTATTCCAATTAGAATAACATTTTAATATTATTTTAAAAATCTTATAAATATGCATGCTACTAAATACCACATCTTTACACTAAAAGAAGCTCCTTCAGAAGCAGAAATAACGAGTCATAAACTTATGATAAGAGCGGGAATGATTAGAAAAATATCTGGAGGAATATATACACATATGCCATTAGGCCTAAGAGTGTTACGCAAAATTGAGTCAATCGTTAGAGAAGAAATGAACAGATCAGGATCAATAGAATTGCTAATGCCTATTATTCAACCAGCAGAACTCTGGCAAAAATCGGGGAGAATAAAAGAGTATGGTCCAGAACTACTGAGATTTAAAGATAGAAACGGACGCGACTTTGTTGTGCAACCAACTTCGGAAGAAGTTATTTCTGAAATAGCCAGAAATGAAATACACAGTTATAAGCAAATGCCTTTAATTTTTTATCACATACAAACTAAATTTCGCGACGAAATTAGGCCTCGTTTTGGATTAATGAGAAGTAGAGAATTTATTATGAAGGATGCATATTCTTTTGATATAGATGAAGAAAGCGCCTTAATTAGCTACGATATTATGTTTAACACCTATTCAAGAATATTTAACAGAATAGGACTAGAATTCCGTGCAGTAATGGCAGACACAGGATCAATAGGAGGCAACAGAAGTCACGAGTTTCATGTTATAGCAGAAACAGGCGAAGATACAATAGTGTATGATAAGAACTCTGATTATGCTTCTAATACCGAATTAGCAGAAGCTCCATGCCTTATATTGGAAAGATGTCAGCCAGCGCAAAAAATGGAACTTGTTCAAACAATAGATACCAACACATGCAAAAAAGTATCAGAATATCTAAAAAAACCAATTTGCAAGACCGTAAAGTCTATAGTTATAACAACAGAATCTGAAAATAATCAACTTTATCTGCTTTTAATACGTGGAGATCATACATTAAATGAGATAAAGGTAAAAAAAATTAAAGGGTTAAGTAAATTTCGTCTGGCAACGGAAGAAGAAATTTTTAATTATTTCAATTGTAAACCAGGATTCTTAGGTCCTATTGATATAAACAAATCAATAATCATAGTTGCAGACAGAACAGTAGCAAATATGAGTGATTTTATATGTGGTGCAAATATAGAGAACATGCATTATATAGGAGTTAATTGGTCTAGAGACCTAAAAGAACCAGATATAATCTGTGACATTAGAAATGTTTCGACAGGAGATACTAGCCCTAATGGCAAAGGTATTCTATCCTTTCAAAAAGGAATTGAAGTTGGACATGTTTTCTTCTTAGGAACAAAATATTCAACCGCACTAAACGTTTCTTTTTTAAATAAAGAAGGAAAATCTAATATTACCCAGATGGGTTGTTATGGCATAGGTATTACACGAATTATAGGAGCTGCGATAGAACAAAACAATGATGAGAATGGAATTATATGGCCAAAATCCATATCTCCTTTTGAAATAGCAATATGCCCGATTGGTTATATAAGTAAAATTAGAGTACAAGAAACAGCTATAAAAATATATGAATTAATAAAAAAATCCAATATAGATGTGATCTTAGACGATAGAGATAAAAGACCTGGGATAATGTTCGCAGAATGGGATCTTATAGGTATACCAATACAAATAATAATAACCGAAGATGATATAAAAAATGAAACTGTGGAGATAAAAATTAGAAAAACAAACCAAAAAATTAAAACACAGATAGCAAATCTAATTGAGACAGTGAAAAGAATTCTAAATGATCTATGACATAATAATCTTTTACAGATATGAGCAAGCAATATAAATAATAGAAATTATTATAAAATCATTGTACGACGTGCAATAAATATGCAAAGAACTTTAATCAAAATAATACTTTGCAAAGTATTGTTTCTGATTAAAGCAAATAGAGATGAAAATGATTGACAGTGAACCCAATATTCATAAATTTCTTAAATACATAGATAAGTTTCTTTTATTATTATTTATATTTATCTATTTATTTCAGTGCTCCTATACAGCACATGCAAAAACCATAGAAACTGGAAAGTACAATGTAACAATAAGTGACTTTAATGGAATATCCGAGGTAGGATTTTTCATAAAAGAGATAATTAACAAAGACCTTATATCTAGTAACAAATTCAAAATACTACATGAGTTTAAAGAAAGTAAGAAAAAGATAGGCACTGACAACATCAGTCATGTCATAAGTGGAGAAATAAATCAAGAATGTGATGGCATATATAATATAAATTACCAACTTTTTGATTTAATTAATAAAATAACAATAGACAATGTTTCATTTTCTGGATCTAAAGTAGAAATTAGTAATATTGCACATCTAATATCAGATCGTGTTTTTAGAAAAATAACTGGTGAAAGAGGAGTGTTTTCTACCAAGATAGCTTCTATCTTACACAAGAATGAGAACGAGACTGATATTTTTGAGATAATAATAGCTGATTATAATTACAGAAATAAACAAGTAGCTCTCAGATCCAAAGAACCTATAATTTCTTTGTCATGGTCTCCTGATGGCTCTAGAATAGCATATTCTAGTTTTGAGTCAGGTAGACCAGCTATATATATACACAATATATCAACAGGAGAAAGAAAACTCATAGCAGATTACAATGGATCTAACAGCTCACCTGCATGGTCTCCTGACGGCTTAAAAATATCTGCCACACTAACAAAGAATGGACTACCTCAAATATACATAATAGATGTAAGTAACAAAAATATACATCCATTCATAAGTTCTCATAGCTCTGACACAGAAGCAATTTTTACAAAAAATGGTAAAGATATAATCTTTAATAGCGATAGAAGTGGTACGTATCAAATTTATAGATCTGATATTAATGGACTAAAAGTAAGAAGAATTACATTTAATGGAGAATATAATGGATCTCCTAAAATCTCTCCGGACTCTTCAAAATTATTGTATGTAAAAAGCAAAGATGACAGATTTCAGATTGCCTGCCTTAATTTGATATCAAATACAGAAGTGGTTATAACTGATGGTGATAATGATTCCTCCCCTTGTTTCTCTCCAAGCAGTAATGAGATTATATATATATCGAATAGAAATAATTGCAGAACAATAGAAAAAATAAACTTAATTGATGGATCTAATAATAGAATATACTCTGATACAGATTCTAATATTATGGAAATTGCATGGGGACCATTCATAGAGTAGCGATATAGGATGAAGAGAATATTTATAATTTTGCTTTTTTTTATAACTTTAACATTAACAGCTTGTAGTCTAACAACAAATAACCTTATTACAGGAGACAGAGAAAATAGAATTAAAAAAATTGACAATATATCAATATTTTTTGATAGTAATAGCTGTTATGTAAGTAACCATTACTCTAGTATCATTGAAGATATAGCTCTTTCTTTATCAAAAAATCGTAATATAAAAGTAATACTAAATGGATATGCTGATATAAATGGGAGCTCTGAGTATAACATTGCTCTTGGTCAAAGAAGAGTAAACTCTGTTTATGAAATCATGAAAATATTGGGTGTTGCCGATAACCAAATAGAATTCGTAAGCTTTGGAAAAGAAAAATTTCATAGATCACAGGATAATCTCGATAATGATCTAGCTAAAAATCGTCGCGTTGACATAATAACTCTAAACTAATAAATGACACTACATTATTTATCATATACACGTACACTAATAATAGCATTTGTAATATATGGATGTATGATATCAACAACAAGTGCTAAAAATGAACCAAGTCCTTATGAAATAGATTTACAAAAACAGATTGATAATATAAAAAAATCAGAGTTGCAGTTACATAACTATATTGTGAGCCTGCAAAATGAGATATATATTATTCGGGATCAGATAGAGCTTATAGCAAATAATCCTTTATTAAACAAACAATCATTCCATACTAAAAAATTACAGAAAGATGAATCTAATTTAAAAGAAAAAGAGCTTTACGACTTGTCTATAAAAATGTTCAATGATCATAAATATACAGAAGCTAAAAATCATTTATCTAGTTTTATCGATCTCTATACTAACAGTAGCTTAATACCGTGCGCAAGATTCTATTATGGGAAATGCAACTACAAACTAAGTAAATTTAAAGAATCAATAGATCAATTGATCATTTTCATTAAAGAGAAACCTGATAGTGAACATATTCCTGAAGCGTTATTATTAATTTCTGAGAATCAAATAGCTCTCAATAACATCTCTGAGGCAATAAAAACATTGAAAATTATATTAAAAAATCACAAGAACTCAGATATATATGGAACAGCACAAAAACTATTCAATATGATTAAATAACAAATGATTACGAAGTCAACAAAAATGAAAACTGTTATGTTGGATCAATATAATTTCCACTATATAAATAAAGGCAATGGAAAACCTTTATTGTTGATTCATGGTTCTTTATGTGATGGTAGGTATTGGAAAAAACAAATAGATTCTTTATGTATGAATAATGAGGTTTTTGCATTATGTCTTAGACATTATTGGCCAAATGATTTTGATTCAAATAATAGCGAGTTCTCTTTGAATCAGCATACATTAGATGTCATGAGATTCATAAAAGAAGTAATAAAAAAACCTGTAAACATATTAGGACACTCAAGAGGAGCTGCAGTATCTATAAATGTAGCAGTTAATATGCCAGAACTTATAAATAAGCTAATATTAGCTGACCCTGGAGGAATAATCCTACCAGACCTAAATGATCAAAAAAATAATTTTAGGATATGTGCTGCTGAACTTGTAGGTAAAAATAATATTGATGATGGCTTAGAATTATTCATTGATAAAGTTAGTGGTCCTGGAACCTGGCGAAAAATGGTTCAATGGTTTAAAGAAATGGCACGTGATAACGCATATACCATAATAGGCCAATCCTTAGAAAAGATGTTATCTTTAACAAATCATGAAATCAAAAATATATATGTGCCTACATTACTAATTGGAGGTGAGTTAAGTCCAGAGCCATATCCAAGTATTATAAACATATTACACAAATTGATACCACAAAGCCTTAAGGTAATAGTTAAGGGGTCTTCTCATGGCATGAATCTAGGCAATCCTGTATTTTTTAACAAAACAGTTTCTGATTTTATCTGTATATAACTCCCTAGAAGCATAAAAAACAATTTTCACAAAAAATAATGATGATTTGCTAATTTACAACTAATTTAGATAGTCTCTTTTGCGAAAAGATAGCAAATTCAAATGTAAAAATCACTTACAAAACTATATTACATATTCTACATCTAAAGAGATACATGTTGTAATTATCTAAATAAGCAGTTTTTTATTTAATTATAGAAAAAATAACTAATGATATATAATCATACTGAATTTATAGTAAGAAGCCATTGATACTAGTATTTTACTGTTGCATATATGATAAGTTTTCATATAAGCTTTGGCTTCTAGGATTATTAAATTTATAGGTAATAGACAATATCTGAACAATACAAAGCTGAAATGATATACTCCACTCACAACGGATTCTCTAATACTGAAATAGTGTGCTGCATAACAGCAAATTTAGTTAATTGCCCCATTTATATATGGATATATGGCCAAAAAGAGAAAGATCATTAAAATGGAAAAATGTCTTTATCGAAATATTGAACTTGTTTACAAAAAGTATTGTTATGCTTACAGTACGATTATTTTGAATATAGCTTCTGGTCCCATTTGGACATAAGATAATAAAGGCTCGCATGATTTCGCTTTCATTAACACAATCACTACTTGCCTGCTGTTTGGTTTTATTGGGCGGGCGTTTTTTAACAAAAAAAGTTAGCTTTCTGGCTCGCTATAGCGTTCCTGATTCTATTGTTGGCGGTCTTATTTTCGCAATAATAACGCAAGCTCTAGCGGCATTTGGTGGTATTCAAATCTACCTTGAAACAACAATTAAACCTACTTTTTTATTGCTTTTTTTTGGATGCATAGGATTAACAGCCGACTTAAAATTGCTTGCAAGAGGAGGATCACGGCTAATAGCCTTACTATTGGTTCTTGTACCATTTCTGTTTTTACAGAATATAGTTGGTCTCAGTCTAGCATATCTGCTAGATATGCATCCTCTTATGGGATTAATAGGTGGGACAATAACATTGGTTGGTGGTCATGGAACGGGAGCAGCCTACGCAGCACGTTTTGCTGATATAAATAATATACAAAATATCACAGCTTTGGCTATGACATCAGCAACAATAGGATTAGTTTTTGGTGGGGTTCTTGGTGGCCCTATTTCAGAATGGTTAATAAAAAGACATAAAATTACTACTCCATTTGAAAGCGGAGAACATAATAGGGGTGATAGTTTACCTAAAAAGGATTTTATCGATGTGAAGCCTATTGCAGAATCCTCTGATTTCATTACATCTTTATGTGTCGCATTAATAACACTGGCTGGCGGATCATACTTGTCCAAGCTAGTAGGCAGTACCACTGTTAGTCTACCAAATTTTCTGTGGTGTCTTGGAATTGGGATTTTAATAAGAAATATTGGCCCCTTTGTAAAATTAAAACTAAATGATAAAGCTACTGAAATATTAGGTACAGTTATGCTGTCATTATTCCTTGGTTTTACAATGATGACACTGGATCTTGCTAGTGCTGCAAAACTTGCAGGTCCTTTAGCATTTATATTATTAATACAGTCTATCGTATGTTCTTTATACTGTTGCCTAGTTGTCTTCAAAGCCCTTAAAAGAGATTATGAGGCTACAGTAATGTCCGGAGCTTTTTGCGGTATTGGATTAGGAACTACTGCTACAGCTATTGCTAATATGCAAGCTATTACTAATAGACATGGTCATGCACCACAGGCATTTATAGTTATACCACTAACGGGAGCTTTTCTTGTAGATATAATGAACGTTATTGTTTTGACTATGATGATCTCGCTACCATTTATAGGAGGAGTCTAACATGACGCACATTATAAAAAAAATGCTAGTAATATTTATGTGCGTGATGTTATCTGCGTGTGAAAGACAACCAGACTCAGAAAAACTTCGTTTAGCTTTGGAAAAGAGGTTGAATAATACTTTTGGCTCAGGATCATTTAACATTATAAGTTTAAAAAGACTTGGGAGTGCAATAGACAGCACATCTCCTTCTAATGAAGAAAGAAGAGTTGTTTACTATGATGTAATATTAGAGGCAACTAAGAATATAGAACTTGGTTCTTGGGATCATCCTGGAGCTGCCGCTCTAGTTACTCTGATAGGAGCTGGACCAAGAAGTATTGTAGGTGTTAAATCTCACGGTAATGATGCTGGTGATAGAATAACTGCGCATGCAAGTGCAATATACAGAAAAAATAATGGATCGTGGGAACGTGTAGCTCCTGCAGGATATACAGCAGAAGATGGACTATTTTTGGAAAATGGCATACAAAAACCTGCAACAGAAAGACTATTGAGTACTTTAAACACTATAACAACATCTATACCTTATACCTCTTCAAAAACAGCACAAAAAGTCGTTCAGCAAGAACTAGAAAGATCAGTAACAAGAATCAATGGAAGACTTGCCAGACTTCAAGATGGATACCCTTTTGCTGCTGGACCAGGGAAAGGAGAATATTTAGTATTTGCTCATTCTTTGGCTGATATTGCAAAAAAACAACATGTTAAAATGATACCATTAATCACTAGTGGAAGCACTGAAAATATTGACCTTTTAAGGAATGGCAATGCAACAATAGCACTAGCTCCAGCTGATATAGCTCTTATGGCTTATAATGGCAAAGGTCCATTCGAAGGACATGGTCCATTTACAGAATTGAGAACATTAGGTAGTTTATACCCTGAGCTCGCCCATATAGTAGTACGTAACGATTCTTTGATAAAAAACTTAAAAGATTTAAAAGGAAAAAAAATATCACTTGGGCCGATAGGGTCTGGTGGCAGGACTACTTTTGAACAAATATTAGCAGCTCATGGGCTACGTGCACATAAAGACTATAAAATAATAGATACACAATTCACTACTGCACTGCAACAACTAAATAATAGCGAGATAGATGCTGCTGCACAAATAATAGGAATACCAGCAAGCCCTCTGAGGGCAGAAATGACTCAATCAAAGCTTAGACTAATTCCTCTAGATCCAGTTGCTGTCAAAAAATTAACTGAAAGCAACCCAGCCCTTTTATCTCTAAGTATTGCTGGAGGCACATACTCAAACCAGCAAAAACGCATAACTACAGTTGGAACAGCAGCCTTAATGTTAGCAACATCAGAATTAACAATGGATGAAGCTGATAATATGGTAAAAGCTATTTATCATGCAGGTCAATACTTACTAGCGGCAGGATCAACTCAAGGAGCGCAAGTCTCAGTCACAACATCAAAAATATGTCTAACAGTTCCCATGCACCAAGGAGCTGCTGAAGCTTTAAGGAAAATAGCACATACTGCTCTACCGAGAGCTGTTCTACCAAAGAATATTTTACCAAAAAAACCTATGGTGGACGATGCTGGGATCGAATCAGTAACACCTACCATGTAAAGTTCATTCTTTAAGATTTATTATGGCCAATTATGGCCATATAGATTTTTTGTCGTTTTTTTGATGTTTTTGCAATTCTTCTATATATTTATTATGCTCCTTTTGCTCTTCATTTGTAGCCCTTAAGATAGGTAAATTTAGATACAAGTTATTATTAATATACTCATTCTTTCTTAAATAGGAATTTGTCTTGTTATTAATCATTAACTCATCTTGGCCACGTGTCATAGATAACCAAACATTAGCTAGAAGTCTGGCATCTAGCAATGCTCCGTGTAGAGCTCGATCTTTATTAGAAATATTATAGAAATCACATAATGCATCTAAAGAATTACGCTTTCCAGGACGTAGTTTTCTAGCATGATCTAATGAGTCTATGATTCCTGAACAGTAAGATATTAATGATTCAAAGCCTGCCATACTAAGCTCACTATCAATAAATCTTACGTCAAAAGATGCATTGTGAGCTATTAGTTCGGCATTTCTTATAAATTCTATAAAATCATTAACTATGGATTTAAATCTAGGCTTATCAGATAAAAAATTTACAGTTAACCCGTGCACAGACAATGCACCAGGATCAATATCTCTATCTGGGTTGATATAAACGTGAAAATAATTATCCGTTATAGCACGATCAATAACTTCTACACATCCTATTTCTATAACTCTATGACCTTTAGTAGGATCGATACCTGTAGTTTCGGTATCAAAAACAATCTGACGCATAATAGAACTTTAATATTTAATTAAGACTATATTATTCAACAAACAAACTAGATACACCAGTATTAGCTAATCTATCAGCAATATCATTGCCTTCAATATTAGAGTGTCCTTCAATCCAATACCACATCACGTTGCAAGAAATAATTTGATCACATAAACTTTTCCATAAATCAATATTTTTTACTTCTTTACCTGCAGCAGTACGCCAATTATTTCTTTTCCAATTATTAACCCATTTCGTCATGCCATTTATTACATATTTAGAATCTGTATATATATCTACATCCATAAATTCTTTATTCACTTTTTTTAAACCCTGAATTACGGCTAATAGCTCCATCCTATTATTTGTAGTATTATTTTCTCCACCATATAAGTCAACCCTCTTACCATCTGGATAAATTATCATTACACCCCAACCTCCTGGTCCTGGGTTTCCTTTGCAAGCACCATCTGTCCATAATTCAATCTTGCCGCAACTATTCATAATTTAATAAATAAAATACCTATCAATTAAATAAAAAACACTTTATACTTTATGTTATCCATAGAACAATTATATTCTTAACATAAGTCTCAATAACAACTATTAATAACAAGCTACATATAGTATATTTTGCATTAAATTTACATTATAACCAATAAAATATATTCTAATTTATAAAACAATACTAACCTATATTCATAATTGAACACATGAATAAAAAACAAATAAAAAATGGAATATTTCCTATAAAATCACTCAAAGATAACTATATATGGGTAATAGTAAAAAATCATTCAATCGTTATTGTTGACCCAGGAGAATATAAGCCAGTATTAGATTTTGTTAATAAATATTCTTTAAGAATCTGTGCCATATTGATCACTCACTACCATGAAGATCACACTGCTGGCATCAAAAAATTATCTGGTAATACAGAATATCAATTCCCAATTTATGGCCCATACCACAAAACCATATCCTTATGTAATAAAAATGTTTATGAAAATGATACTATATGTATACCGGAATTAGAAATATCTTTAACTGCATTCAATGTATCTGGTCATACATTGAATGATATAGCTTATTACGAGAAAAATAAAAAGATAATATTTTGTGGAGATACATTATTCTCAGGGGGATGTGGCAGATTATATAATGATAATTGCGCAGAGAATATGTTTTTATCATTAAAGAAAATATCAAATTTACCTCTAGAAACAATGGTTTTTTGTGCACATGAATATACTTTACAAAATTTAAGCTGGGCTATAACAGTAGATAGTAATAACATAGAATTAAAAGAGTACTACAAGACAATAAGAATGCTGCATGAACTTGATTATCCTACATTACCTTCTTCTATATATAAAGAGTTAGCTATTAATCCTTTTTTAAGAACTAGTCATCCTGATATTATTAAATCTACATCATTGTATTTTGGTAAAAATCTAAAATCTCCCTTGGAAGTTTTTACAGTATTGCGTAAATGGAAAAATGAACTTAGATAAAAATATATCATATATGCCCTATCTGAAAGCTTATTGTATATTATTATGTATAGCCTTAATGACAGGCTGTACGTCTGTATCTGCCGGTTTCCAAAGTAATGATTTCCATAATATAAAATCTGCAATATTAAAAAGAGATAGTAAGCCATTGGATGCTTGGGATAGGATGAGAAAAGGATTCCAAATGCCAAATCTAAATACAGAACTTTCAAAGCAATGGATAAAATATTATGCTTCACATCCAGAATCAATAAGAAAGATAGCAGAAAGATCTAGCAAGTATCTATATTTTGTAATAGAAGAAATAACCAGAAGAAACTTGCCAACTGAATTAGCATTAATACCTTTCATAGAAAGTGCATATAACCCTAGTGCTATATCAAAAAATCAAGCATCTGGACTATGGCAATTTGTTCCAAAAACCGCTCAACATTTTAAATTGAAACAAAATTGGTGGTGCGACGAAAGAAGAGATCCTGTCATATCTACATATGCAGCTCTAGATTACCTAGAGAAACTTTATAAGACACAGGGAAATTGGCATCTTGCATTAGCATCATATAATTGTGGAGAATCAACTATTCAAAAAGCTATAGCAAGAAATAAGAAGCTAGGATTACCTATAAACTACTCATCCCTTAAAATCCCAGAAGAAACTAGAAATTACGTACCAAAGATACAAGCTATAAAAACTATTATCAAAAATCCAGAAAAATTTGGTATTAAGCTACCTAAAGTGAGCAATAAACCATATTTTAGCAGCGTAAAAAGAAATAAAGATATAGATATCGAAATAGCTGCCAAATTGGCAGAGATATCTTTAGAAGAATTCAAAGCTCTTAATCCATCCTATAATAGACCAATAATAAAAGGACCTTACTCACAAACAATTCTACTGCCAATAGATACTATAGATACCTTTCACAATAATCTAAAATTATTCAAAGGAAACTTGAGTAATTGGAAAATTTATAAATCAAAAAACAGAGAAACATTCGCCTCTATAGCTGAACATTTTGGAATATCAGAAGCAGATCTTAGGAAATCTAATCATATAATACATAAACAAAAAGTTACTTCTGGACAAATACTACTAATCCCAACTGATAAAATTAAAAATAATATCAAAAATAATTGTATAACATCAAATCTAATAGAATATGAAATAAAAACTGGTGATACATTATTGAAAATAGCTAAAGAACATAACACTACCCTAAACAATCTTATTAAAATAAACAAATTAAAAAACGATAAAATAGTATCTGGGTCAAAAATAATGGTACCCTTTAATAAGAAATAAACCTTCTTGTATTATTATAAAAATTGCAATTAATCTGCAGATTAAGAATGGAGAAAGAAAAATGTGTTTTCTAAAAAATAAGAAAATTTTAATAACAGGTGTTATTTCAAATAGATCCATAGCATACGGGATAGCAGAATCATGCAAGAAACAAGGAGCGGACTTAGCTTTTACTTATGCAAATGAAAGATTCAAGAGTAGAGTAAAAGATATAGCAGAAAAATTCCACAGCAAAATTTGTATACCATGTGATGTAAGTGATGATAATCAAATAAAAAACCTCTTTGAAGAAATTTCAAGTAAATGGGAGCATTTAGATGGATTAGTGCATTCTATTGGTTTTGCTCCGAAAGAGGCTATTTCTGGAAAATTTTTGAGTGGAATAACTAGAGAAAATTTCGCCATAGCACACGATATTTCAGTGTATAGCTTACCAGCCATAACTAAATCATTGTTGCCATTAATGAGTAATAGAAAATCTTCTATTATTACAATGAGTTATGTTGGTGCAGAAAAATATGTTCCTAATTATAATTTAATGGGTTTGGCAAAAGCATCATTAGAATCAAGCGTTAGATATTTAGCAAGTGATTTAGGAGATCTAAACATTAGGGTTAACGGAATTTCATCGGGACCAATTAAAACACTTGCAGCAAGCGGAATAAAAGATTTCTCAAACATATTAAATTTTGTAAAGGATGTTGCTCCTCTAAAAAGAAATGTAACTATTGAGGAAATAGGTAATACGGCTGCATTCTTACTATCTGACCTGTCCTCCGGAATAACAGGTGAAATAATACATGTTGATGTTGGTTTTTCTTCCGTAGTTGGAATCCCAAAAAATAATAACATTATATAAAACTACAAGATTATTGTTATCGAGGACAATTGTATTCCTGAATTATAATAATTTGGGAGTATTTGTGCCTTATTCAATAAATATAATAAATTAATTACTTTATATGAATTTTACTATTGTAATATTTTTAAGGAGAGAATATGTCTGATGGTAAATCTTTTTCTATTTTTTCTTATTTTGAAAAAATTATTGATCCATTTAAAGATCCGTCAGAAGAGATTCCTCCTGGTAAATTGTCTGAATTTTATTTTCACTACCTAAGACAAATATGGATCGTATTATTTATACTACTTATAGTAGGATTGTTTGTTGCTCTAGTCGAGGTAGCTCTATTTAAATATATTGCTAAAATAATAGACATGGCTCAAACAACAAACCCTAGAGACATATTTAAAAATAATATAAAACAATTAGCTATAATGGCATCTGTTATTGTGATAGCAAGACCATTATTGTTTGGATTACATAATTTATTAACTCATCAAACAATAACTGCAAACTTATCAGCTATGATAAGATGGCAAAATCATAAATATATTCTTAAACAAAGTGTAAATTTTTTCCATAATGATCTAGCAGGAAGAATAGCTAATCGTGTAATACAAACAGGTGGTGCACTAAGAGATTCCTCTCTACAAATGATAGAAGCCATATGGCACATATTAATATATGCTGGAAGTGCCATGTTCTTATTCCTGCAAGCTGATTGGCATCTAATACTACCATTAACACTATGGATGATAATTTACATACTAATGCTGTTTTACTACATACCTAAAATAAGATCTATGGCAATATCATCTTCAGAAGCTCGATCTAAGCTAATGGGGTTAATAGTAGATTGTTATACGAATATAATCACACTTAAGCTATTTTCTAACTCTAATAAAGAAGAAGGTTATGGGAAAGAAGCTATAGAAATGCAAATGCATAAACATCAATCCGTATTAAGACTAATAACCGAGATAGACACGTTATTAACCTTTATAAATGGAATACTTATTGCATCTACAACTGGCCTATCACTGTGGTTATGGAGTAATGGTATTATATCTATAGGATCAATTACATTAGCTACTGGGTTAGTAATAAGAATAAATAATATGTCTAGTTGGATAATTTGGGTTGTAAATAGTATTTTTGAAAACTTAGGTATAGTACAGGATGGGATTGAGACTATCTCTAAGCCTGTAGAAATAAAAAACAAAGAGTCTGCAAAAATATTAAATGTAACAAGTGGTTCCATTAAATTTGAATCTGTTGAATTCAAATATAACAAAAATAGTAATGACGTTATATCAAGTTTCAATCTAATAGTAAAACCAAAGGAGAAAATAGGTATAGTTGGTCCTTCTGGCGCTGGAAAATCAACTATAATGAACTTATTACTTAGATTGTATGAATTGGATTCTGGCAAAATATACATTGATGATCAAGATATTTCTTCAGTAACACAAGAAAGTTTGCGTGCAAAGATTGGAGTTGTAACACAAGATATCTCTTTACTTAACAGATCTATTAAGGACAATTTAACTTGTGGAGATGACTCAGTATCAAACAACCACTTGCAAGAAGTCCTAAACAAGTCAAAAATGAATGAATTTCTTATGAATGTAGTGGATCACAAAGGTTTTATAGGTCTCAATGCCACAGTCGGAGAAAGAGGTGTAAAATTATCAGGAGGGCAAAAGCAAAGAGTAGCTATAGCCCGTGTTTTATTAAAAAATGCTCCTATATTATTACTTGATGAAGCTACTTCGGCCTTAGATTCTGAAATAGAATCTATAATACAAGAAAATCTAGAAAGCATCATGCATGGTAAAACAGTTATTACTATAGCACATAGACTCTCGACTATAATTCGTATGGATAGACTAATAGTAATAGAAAAGGGGAAAATTATAGAAACAGGGACGCATAAAGAACTAATATCGCGTAATGGTTTGTATAAAACACTTTGGGACCACCAGACAGGTGGTTTCATCAAGTAAAATACTTAGTATGCATGGCGGACAGAGGGGGATTCGAACCCCCGATACGCTAGAAACGTATACACGCTTTCCAGGCGTGCGCCTTCAGCCACTCGGCCACCTGTCCTGCAATTTTCTAATTATAATAGTATAACAGAATTATTGATTTTTGACTGTGTAATACTCCATCATTCTTACAATATACCTTGCGATTGTGTCTATTTCGATATTAACTAAATCTCCATCTTTAATAAATTTCAAATTAGTCTCTTTCATAGTATGAGGTATAACATTAATCTTTATTAGACAAGTATAAGTTTTATCGACAACTTTGTTAATAGTTAAACTCACACCATTTACAGCTATTGATCCTTTATAGGCAACAAATTTTGAAAAATCTATGGGTAAACTAATAAACAACTCTTTAGACTCACCTACAGATGAAAACTTATCCACTTTTCCTATGCAGTCAACATGGCCATAAAGAAGATGTCCATCAATACCATTATTGATGGTTAAAGAGGTTTCCAAATTAACCATAGCATTTAAATTATTTAAGCCAGTTGTACAACTAAGGCTCTCTGACGATACATCAATATAAAAATATTTTTGACAAATATCCACTACAGTCATGCACGCCCCATTAACTGCTATGGAATCACCAAGCTTAATATTTTCTAATTTCAAATTGCTTGGTTCTATACATAAAGTCAATCCTGACAATTTGCCGTAAGAATCTGATAAATCTTTTATATCAGCAATCCTTCCTATATCTCTAACAATTCCAGTGAACATTTGCTTACTCTATAAAACTTAAATAATTCTAGATGTTTTTTTAAATAAATAATCCCATTTGCTATTCTTATGAATCCTAATTCTCAAATCAGAACCAATAGTAGCATTATCAAAGATAGAAAATCTCAAGGCATCTTCCAAGTTAGAAATATTTTGTAATTTAGCTATCGGGAAAGCATCACCCAAAAAAATAGGAGCTATGTATATAACTAATTCATCTACACAATGTCCTGAAAGCAATCTGCCATTCAGACCTGCTCCTGCTTCTACATGAACCTCATTAAAGCATTTATCAGACAACCATCTCATAACAAGCGATAAATCAACACGACCTGCAACTTTTTCATCTGGTAATAAAACTACGTCAACATTTTTCTCTGCCAACCTATATTCTTTTTCCTTATCAACAATAGAAGTAAATATAAAAACCTTAGAGCCATCTATTATGTTAGCATCCTCACTTATTACAAATTTATCATCTATAACTGCCCTATAAGGCTGTCTTGAAGTATCTACGTATCTAACATTCAGTAGTGGGTTATCATGTAATATAGTTCCTATACCTGTTAGTATGATACTACTGCGCGCCCTCCAATGGTGAACGTCCTTCCTAGACTCCTCACATGTAATCCATTTTGATTTATGATTATATAGAGCTGTTCTGCCATCTATAGATGAAGCAGACTTCAATCTAACCCAGGGGGTAGAATATAACATTCTATTAATAAAACCTATATTTAACAATAATGCCTCTTTATGACAAACACCAATCAAAACTTCTATGCCAGATGAGCGCAATCTTTTTATTCCACTTCCACTTACTAAAGGATTAGGATCGATCATAGATACAACAACTCTGGCTGGAGCAGCTTTTATTATTTGGTCGACACAAGGAGGTGTCCTTCCATAATGACTACAAGGCTCTAATGTAACATAGAAGGTAGATCCTGTTACATTCTGATTTCTTTTCTCAGAGTCTATAAGTGCACACACCTCAGCGTGAAAACCACCTACAGCCCTAGTAGCCCCCATTCCAATACATTCACCATTCTTCACGATAATGCAACCAACACTAGGATTGGGGGCTGTATTATAAGAGGCCTTATCTGCAAGCTTTAGTGCTTCAAGCATCCAAAACTCATCTTCTTGAAAAGGACTCATGACATTTACAAACACACTAATAACATAAATTATTTATTCTTATATACAGGCAGACGAGCTGTCAATTCATTAACTTTATTACGAATCTTAGATAAACTAGCAATATCCTGATGATTATCAAGAACATCAGCTAACAAATTTGCGGTAAGCTCAGCGTCTGCCTCCAAGAAACCTCTAGTAGTGATAGCAGCTGATCCTATACGGATACCACTGGTTACAAAAGGACTCTCTGGATCATTAGGTATAGAATTTTTATTAACAGTAATATGAGCACTACCTAGAGCTGCTTCTGCTTCTTTTCCGTTAATTCCAGTAGATCTTAGATCTACTAGCATCATATGACTTTCTGTGTGGCCTGACACAATACGTAACCCTCTTTTTATTAAAGTATCAGCCATAACTTTAGCATTATTAACAACTTGCTGTGCGTATATTTTAAACTTAGGATCTAAAGCCTCACGAAACGCGACAGCTTTCCCAGCGATAACATGCATCAAAGGGCCACCTTGTATTCCTGGAAATATAGAAGAATTGATGATTTTCTCAAATTTTGACTTTGTCATAATAACACCACCTCTTGGCCCTCTAAGAGATTTGTGAGTAGTTGAGGTAACAAAATCAGCGTAAGGCATAGGATTAGGATAAACACCGCCTGCAACTAATCCGGCATAATGGGCTATATCAACCATAAAAAGAGCACCATTACTAGCTGCTATTTCAGATAATTTCTTAAAGTCGATACGTAAAGAATAAGCAGAAGCACCTGCAACGATCATCTTTGGTTTATGTTGTTTAGCTAATTTCTCAACATTTTTATAATCAAGAACCTCATGCTCATCTAAACCATAAGGTATAAAGTTATATAATTTGCCAGATGAATTAACAGGAGAGCCATGAGTTAAATGACCTCCCTCGGCTAAACTCATGCCAAGAACAGTGTCCCCTGGCTTTAAAACTGCATTGTAAACACCTTGATTTGCCTGTGATCCAGAATTAGGTTGAACATTAGCAACCTCAGCTCCAAATATCTTCTTCAGTCTATCGATAGCTAGTTGCTCAACTTCGTCTACATATTCACAGCCACCGTAGTAACGCTTACCAGGATACCCCTCTGCATATTTATTTGTTAAACAAGAACCCTGAGCTTGCATGACGGCTAAACTAGCATAGTTCTCGGATGCTATCAATTCTATATGCTGTTCCTGACGAACAGATTCTCTCTCGATAGCTTTCCATATATCTGGATCTACTTGGTCGATACTTTTAAATTGTTCAAGCATTATGGCTCCTTATGGGAAACAGAAATCTAACTACACACTATAAAATAAAAACTGCTGCAATTTTATCAAATCTATCAAGACTTTATCTACTTAGTAAACTATAGTCTTACTAGATCAAATATAGCAAATATTATTGAATATAAATATATGGCTGGTTACAACTAAATACATAAAAATCTGAATTAGCTGATTCTCAGCAAAACTATGTTAATACAACTTTAATGAATTTTCTTTTTCCTATTTGAATAGTATATTCACCTGTAGATAATTGTAAAGATTTGCTTTCAATTCTATTGCCATTTACTTTTACGCCTCTCTGTTCTATCATTCGCTGTGCTTCAGATGTGGATGAGACTAAACCAGAATCCCTTAATATTCTAATTATATTCATAGGAGCACAACCAAGATTTATTTCTAATAAGTCATTTGGAGTTTCCCCTTTACGAAATAAATTTTCGAAATTTAGAAGAGATTGTTCTGCCTCCTTATCAGAATGAAATCTAGTAACTATTTCCTTGGCAAGGATAACTTTTATATCTCTAGGATTCATACCTTCTTCTACGCTTTTCTTTAATTTATCTATCTCTATAGAAGATTGAAATGATAATAAATCGAAATAATGCCACATCAGATTATCCGAAATAGACATTAGCTTGCCAAACATAGAATCTGAGGACTCTTCTATACCTATATAATTCCCCTTCGATTTAGACATTTTCTCTACTCCATCTATTCCTACTAATAAAGGCATGGTCAGTATTGATTGCTGTTCCTGATCATTTTCTCTTTGTAATTCACGGCCCATTAATAAATTGAATTTCTGATCAGTGCCACCTATCTCTATGTCAGATTTTAGTGCAACTGAATCATATCCTTGCATTATTGGGTATAAGAATTCATGTATAGAGATCGGCTCTCTCGCTTTAAATCGTTTTGTGAAATCATCCCTTTCTAAAATCCTTGCCAAAGTACAACTAGCTGATAGTTTTACTATTCCTCTTGATCCTAATTTATCAAACCACTCTGAATTGTATCTAATTTCAGTTAAATCAGGATTTAATATCTTATATGCCTGAGAACAATAAGTCTTAGCGTTATATTCAACCTGCTCAGAATCTAAAGACGGACGTGTTGCTTTTCTTCCACTTGGATCTCCTATCATTGCTGTAAAATCACCTATCAGGAATATTATTTTATGGCCCAAATCCTGTAACTGTTTAAGTTTATTTAACACAACAGTATGTCCTAAATGGATATCTGGTGCTGTTGGATCAAGACCAAGTTTTATTCGTAATGGACATCCATTTTTTTTATTTTTTAATAGTTTTTTAATTAATTCCTCTTCTACTAATAACTCACTGCAACCTTTCTTTATAATAGAAAATTCTGACCTAATGTCTGGACTAATGTAGTATTCTTTGTTTAACATAATTTAAAATGTACTTTTAGTGAAATTAATTATAATATCGACTATGCTATCGAAATACTTAATGAAATTACTAGACTTATAGTAATTAAAAGCAGATTCACATTGTTAGAATTATGTGCTGTATGAACTGCAGGCTTTGTTACATAACAATTTCATTTCATAAACGAAATAAAATCACAATAAAAAAACATGATGAACATTTTCTTGCGTCGACTTATCTCGATAATAATATTATTTGCTTTTTTTGCGCAACTCCATTATACATGTTTAAACGCAATACAAATAAATCAGACCTACCACAATCGAAAATTCTTCGAATCGAGCAATCTTTATTCGATTATGAGCATAGAATCTTAAAAACAAATGAAGATAATCTTCCTTATATTAATGAAACCATTGTAAAAAAAGGAGATACATTAAGAGGCATTCTACAACGTCTAAGAGTAACAAATATAGACAAACTGCAAAATTTTATCGCAAAAAATACTGAAACTAATAGTATTCGTAAATTGCTGCCTGGTCGTCAAATACAGGCTGCTACTGATCTAAATGGAAATTTGATATGGTTACGTTATTTGCACACTCCTTATTATAATAATAATAGTGATCAAGTCATATGCAAATACTTACAAATTGCTACCAACAAAGAGTGCTCTTATTCTGTTTGTGAAAAAACAAATTACTCAGAAAGACAAATTAGAGTAGCATTCGGGGTTATAAAATCATCACTTTTTGAAGCAACTGATCATGCTGGAATTCCTAATTTTATTACAATTCAGATGACTAATATACTAAGCACAAAGATAGATTTTCCAAGAGATATACGCATTGGAGATCAGTTTAGAGTTATTTATGAATTACAAATGTATAATGGTCTCTACTTAGGATCAGGTAAAGTGTTAGCTTTGGAATTTAAAAGCAACGATAGAATGCATAATGCTATATGGTTTGATGATGATAGAAAAATTGAAGGAGGATATTATAATTTTAATGGAGATAGCTTAAAAAAAACATTCCTTCGTTCCGCTATAAAATTTAGTCGTATAAGCTCTACTTTTGGAAAAAGAGTACATCCCATAAGAAAAACCATAGTTGATCATAAAGGAGTAGATTATGTTGCTCCAACAGGTACTCCTATATATGCAACAGCTGAAGGAGTAGTAGAATTCTCTGGATGGCAAAATGGTTATGGCAAAGTAGTCATTCTAAAACACTTTAATAAATACTCAACCTTATATGCTCACCAAAGCAGAATTGACCCAAAAATACACAAAGGTAAAAAAGTATCACAGGGGCAGTTAATAGGCTACGTTGGCTCTACAGGATGGGCAACAGGTCCTCATTTACATTATGAATTAAGAATAAACAACAAACCTGTTGACCCATTATCTATAAAACTACCAACATCAAAAAAGATAGACGCTTCAATACAAAAGAACTTCAATAGCAAAGTAGAGTTTTACAAAGAACAAATGAGATTCTTAGAAAAATTACAGACAGAATCAATAAAAATTGCCTATAGCAAATAGGACTGTAGCCATATAAATGAAGTAACAACTTTCTACACAGAAAAAGAAGATCCACACCCACAAGTTGTAACAGCATTTGGGTTACGAATAACAAATTGCGATCCCTCAATATCATCTTTATAGTCTATCTCAGCACCAAATAAATATTGTAAACTCACAGGATCTATCAAGAAACTTGTTCCTTCCTTTTCTATAATAGTATCTTCAGTGTCGTAAGACTCATCGAAAGTAAAACCATACTGAATTCCAGAACAACCACCACCTTGAACAAAAACACGCAATTTCAAATCAGGGTTACATTCTTCTTCTAAAAGAGATCTTACCTTGTTAATAGCTGATTCAGTAAAAATCAATTTAGCTGTATTACTAACAAATTTATCATGATCCATACATATCTCGTTATTAAAAATTTAGATAAACATACATCCAAGCTAAGGCAAAATAGCTATAGATTCTAAGCCAATAGTTTCTTTAATATTAAAAATTAAATTCATGTTTTGCACAGCCTGGCCTGCAGCTCCTTTGACTAAATTATCTTGTGTGACTAGTATAATTAATCTATCTTTATTACCTGGGCGATAAATAGCAATTCTAAGATTATTAGAAGAACGAACTGATCGTGTTTCTGGCAAAGATCCATAAGGCATAATATCTATAAATGGCTCAGATCCATAACGCTTAACAAATAATTCCTGAAAATCTATATCTAAAGCATGTGGAAGTATTTTTACATATATTGTAGAGAACATACCCCTAATCATTGGAACCAAATGAGGAACAAATGTTAAATTAACTTTCTTCCCTGATATTTTTTCTATCTGAGATACAATTTCAGGATGATGACGATGACCAGAAACGCTGTATGCTTTAAAATTATCTGATGACTCAGAAAATAATCCAGAGGCTTCTAATTTCTTTCCAGAGCCAGACACCCCTGATTTACAATCGGCTACTATATCATCTACATCTATCAGCGGAATGGATTGATCTAGTAATGGTATCAATCCCAATATAACAGTAGTAGGATAACATCCTGGATTTCCAATTACATTAGATTTAACGATATTTGATCGATTTAATTCTACTAAACCATATTCTGAAGTCTTCAAAATATCTGGGCAAGAGTGCTCAATTTTATACCATTTTTCAAAGACATCTATATCTTTAATACGAAAATCAGCAGCTAAATCTATGATTTTAACCCCGGATTTTAAAAGATCTCTGGCTTGAGACATAGCAACGCCGTGAGGAGTTGCAAAAAAAACAACATCACAATTCATTAGATCTGGATTGTCTAATGAAGAAAACTTAAGGCTAATATGGTTTCGCAAATTAGGATATAAATCTGAAACATATAACCCTGATTCTTTTCTTGATGTTATCACTGTTAAATCTACATTAGGATGTTGTATTAATATACGCAACAACTCTACACCAGTATAACCAGTACCACCAACTATACCAACTTTAATTTTTTTATTGAAATAATTGTGCATAATAAAACCATTAACTATTAATAAGCAGATATTCTATAAGCTAATAGTAGCTTATACTAATAAACAATATTTCACTGAACTATAATAAAAATTATAATTAATGAGGTGTAGTATAAATTAATATAAAAAATAACGGTCGTTTAATAACGACCGTAGAGTATTAGATTAACGTTTACTAAATTGTTTTTTGCGTCGTGCTTTTCGTAAGCCAACTTTCTTTCGTTCAACTTCTCTAGCGTCACGAGTTATAAATCCAGCATTAGACAAAGAGGGCTTAAGTTCCTTATCATAGTCTACTAAAGCTCTAGTAATACCATGACGCACAGCACCTGCTTGACCTGTTTCTCCGCCACCATAAACATTGGCTTTTATATCAAAGAAATCTAGATACCCAACAGTTACTAACGGTTGCTTAACAATCATTCTACCAGTTTCACGAGCAAAGAAATCATCTAATGATTTGCCATTAATCGTGATTTTACCTGTACCTTTTTTAATAAAAACTCTGGCAACAGAAGTCTTACGTCGCCCAGTTCCATAATTCCAATTCCCTATCATACTCGTTCCCTAGAATTCCCTAGCAATAGGCTGCTGCGCAGCATGTGGATGCTCAGAGCCAGCATATACCTTAAGTTTCTTTATCATTGCATATCCTAAAGGCCCCTTAGGCAACATACCTTTAACAGCCTTTTGAATTACTCTGCCTGGGAAACGCTGTTGCATTTTTTCGAAACTTATCTCACGTATCCCACCTGGATATGTAGTATGTCTATAATAATTTTTATCTCTAGCTTTATTGCCAGTAACTACTATGTCTGCCGCATTAATTATTACAACAAAATCGCCAGTATCAACGTGTGGTGTGAATTCAGGCTTGTGTTTTCCGCGCAAAAGGCGTGCAACTTCGCTGGCTACACGACCCAGAATTTTTCCCTTGGCATCAATAACAAACCAGCTTCGCATAACTTCATGCGGTTTAGCCACAAAGGTTTTCATGTCAATCCTTAGTATAAAAATCCAGCAAAAAGCTGGTGGTAACAAGACCCACTGAAAATTTACAGATCATATAAAACAGTGAACTGTAAAATAAATCATGCCTAGACGTTATAAATCGTCCGTACAATACTTAAAAAGGTCCAACTTTTGATTTTCACACAAAATAATACTATTTGCAATCAAAAACCATTTATACAATAAAATTTAATGTGACAATTAATTTATATGCCAGCAATTGACATATTTTCTATCAAAACTGAACCTGTTGTTTTGGTACCTCTCGAAATTATATCAGAGCCAACTAGAAGAATTTGTTTAAACATATCCCTTAAATTCCCAGCAATTGTTATCTCCTCTACTGCATGCTGTATTTCACCATTTTCTACCCAGAATCCAAAGGCCCCTCTTGAATAATCCCCTGTAACATAATTAATGCCTTGACCTATCAATTCAGTTACTAATAAACCTTTGTTCATTTTTTTTATCATCGATCTCAAATCATCCGTTTCTTTTGTTTTCGAAGAAAACATACGGAGATTATGAGATCCACCTGCATTTCCAGTGGTAGATAAACCTAATTTTCTAGCTGAGTAAGAAGATAAAAAATAACCATTAAGAACACCTTTTGAGACAATAGAACGCCTTGTTGTAGATACACCCTCAGAGTCAAAAGATGTACTGCCCATAGCTCCATCTATATGAGGATCTTCTATAATATCTATATGCTCGGAAAAAATATTCTTGCCCAAAGAATCTGTTAAAAAACTAGCATTTCTATATAAAGCTCCACCACTAGCTGCTTGAACAAAAGAACCTATCAGTCCTAAAGCTACTGGTGCTTCAAAAATAACAGGGAAGTTCCCTGTGGCTATACGACGAGCAGACAATCTGGCTATGGCACGTTCAGCAGCATATTTTCCAATATATACTGGATCAGACAAGTTCAACGGATTACAGTTAGAGTCATACCAATAATCTCTTTGCATATTGCCATTATTATCGCTAGCAATTGGCATAACTGACAAACCATACTGAGAATACATTCTGCTACCAAAAAATCCAAATGTGTTACCTAATAAAGAATAACTTTGGCTTGAGCTAGCAAATGATCCATCAGTATTGACTATACTACCATTAAAACCCATAGCTGCTTCTTCTGTTTGCTTAGCAAGAGACGTCATTTCTTCTACAGACTTGGACCATAAATGATATAACTTAAAATCTCTAGATTCTTTTGCTAATAAATTCTTATCAGGAAGACCAGCAGCATCATCATTAGCAGTATATTTTGCTATATGCCAAGCAGCCTCTACTGTTCTGCCTAAAGCCTCAAAAGAAAAATCGGAGGTAGATGCTGATCCACTCTTCTTTCCATCGAAAACCACTACATTTAACATCCTGTCATGTGACTTTTCTATAGTTTCTACATTGCCCTTACGCACAGAAACTGACAACCCCTTGCCTTCGGAGATTTCTGCGCATGATTGGCTAGCACCAAGCTTCTTAGCACTGTTTAATGATCTTTCAATGATCTCTTGAAAATGTTCTTTGTTTTTATTCATAACCTATAATGAAGCAGCCTTTAATAAAAATTACCTAAAACTCTTAATGTGAGTATTATAGTATAAGTCTTGGCAAATATTTATCTTGTATTACTAATTTATATTAAAATAATAACAGCTAATAATATTTAATTGTGTAATAAATATACCGTCAACTAAATGCGTCATCTTTAACTTCTGTTAACTAAAAAAGAAAGAAATATGGAAATAGAAACTAGTACAAAACCATCACATACCATAATATGGCTTCATGGATTAGGAGCGAATGCACAAGATAGTCTAGATATTTTAAATAACCTAGACATTCATGACCTAAATATACGATTTGTATGTCCTAATGCACCTGAAAGGCATATATCAGTAAATCATGGTCTAAAAATGCGAGCGTGGTACGATATAAAATCAAGTGTTATTGATGAAAATGAAGATATTTCTGGAATAGAAGAATCGGCTTGTATTGTGAATGATTTAATAAACAAAGAAAAATCTAAAGGGATTAAAACTAGTAATATTATATTAGGCGGCTTCTCACAAGGTTGTGCACTAGCATTATATATTGGATTAAGTAGAGCCGAAAAAATAAATGGTATAATCGCCCTATCAGGTTACTTACCAGCGCAAAAATATCTAATTAGTAAATTAAATCATCATCTAGACTTGGATATTTTTGTTGGTCATGGCGTAAATGATTCAGTTATTACATCATCTTATCCGAAAAAATATATAGAATTATTAAGAACAAATGGATATAGAAATGTAACATTTAAGAACTACAACATTGAACATAATATTTGCATAGATGAGTTAAAAGATGTAAGCAAAAAGATAAAAGAAATGGTAACCAAGAACTACTAATTATTCAGATTGAAATATACTCTGTGTATTGTCTTATCTTCCTGGTTAACTTTGTTAACAAAGCCAAGATCTTTTAGTAAAGCAAGCATAGGTCTGTTATTGCTTAAAACGAAACCATCTATATATTTAAAACCTCTCTTTTTTGCTGCATCTATCATATAAATCATAAGTTTATTGCCTAACCCAAGCCTTTGCCATTTGTCACCAACAACCAAAGCATACTCAACACCTAAACCATCTTCATTACATAAACAATGAACAAAACCAATCATTGTATCCTTAACATATTTATCATTAACTGATTCTTTTACAATTGCTACTAAGGCCAACTCTCGTTGATAATCAATTTGAGTATAGTGCGAAAGCATTTTAGGGGTTAGTTCTCTCATTGCAGAAATAAATCTCATATAGCGAGATCTATCAGATAACCCTCTAATGAAATCTTGCAACATTTCTGCATCTTCGGGTCGTATTGGCCTAACCAAACATACAGTTCCATCTTTCAAGCAACATGTCTTTACTAAATCAGAAGGGTATGGATGAATAGCCATATGTGGATAATCAACATCTCTAAGATTATCTTTTCCATATTTAAAGATTTCTACTTTTGCATTGTCAGAAACTATCTCATTGTCTGTAATAAAAAATGGTCCTAAAGATAATGAATATATATCTGGGAGAGCTATAAGCATCTCGGAAACCTGTACTAATATTAACTGCAGTAGTCTAAAGTGATTATTGTAAGTATTTTTATTAAAAAATATATTACTTCTCTCTATAAGCTGTCTTGCTAAAAAATTATTTAAAGGTGGTATTTCCATATTTAAAGGGCTGGTATTATCAGCGTAGTTATTATTAATAATACTACTACCAAGTTGTATAACAGGACCAAATATGTTGTCACACCAGATCCTTATCTCAATAGGACCACTAGATTCAGCTAAAAATTTTCCTTCTAAAGAAAATTTAATTTCTATGTCAAATGCATTAAACATTGTTTTTATTTCTTCTTTGTTTAAAACATGCCTACCTGTTGAAACAATAAAGCTGAATAAAGATCTTATACCATCAAGGTTTGGTAATAGGTAAAACGGAATTGATGGCTGCACTTGCAGTAATAGTTGCTGGTTATAATAATGTTCTGCTAAAACACTCATTGCATAAGCAGATGATTCAGGAGTTCCAAAAATTGGTATTCTAGACGTTCCAAGTCCTTCAGGTCTCTTTCCAATATCACCCATTAAGCAAGTTACTACTGGTTTTTTTACTTCAGATATTATTTTTATCAGCGTTTCAACTATAGGCAACATATCTAAATAGTAATCTGGAGCTAGTAGTACTAGGATTCCATCTATGTTATCATCAGACAAGAATAAATTTATTACATTTTCAAAAATATCTTTATTTAAAAATCTATCTACTATAACCGAACAAGAATCAACTACTGATATTTTATCAAACAATGGTTTTATGTAATTTATAATATTGTCTGATAAGTCACTCTTCAGAAGCATCGGGGAGGCATAAATCGTATCAAGAGCCAATTTAAGAGGGCCTGTTCCATTTGAAAATAGCGCAATTTTCCTGCCATTTAATTTGTTTGGATAAGCCAATATTTTAACTGCAGAGAACAACTGTGAGAAATATCTGATCCTGACCGCACCTGTTCTACGCATGACAACACTAAACACTATATCGTCATAATCATGATGACCTGCTTTTACTACTATTACTGGCTTTATTCTAGCTAAAGCCCTCAATGCACTTATAAACTCACGAACATTATCTATATTTTCTAAGTATAGAACAACACTCTCAGTGTAATAATCCCAAATTAGGTAGTCCATGACTTTAGATAAACTTAGTGATGTTTCTTTACCAGTAAACAAAACCAATGAAAATCCTATGTTAGAACCAGTAGCCCAATCTATAATAACTGATACAATAGACCTTGATTGAGAAATTAAAGCCACTCTACCCGATCCAACTGTAGGGAAATTAGGACTTAGATTTAAAAAAGCACTTGGTCGTTGTATACCAAAAGAATCTGGACCTAATAGCTCACACTTACATTCACCAGCCCACTTCTTGCATAAATTTTTTATATCTTCTGAGCATAAAACTGATGCATCATGGTTTAATATAATTGCAGACCTTGGATTAAACTGCTTTAAGAAATATAGAGTTTCCTCCAAAATAATGTTTGGGACACAAACTAGTATCAAATCTACAAAATCTACTATATGAATGTTGTGTTTGTTGTAGTATTTTATAGATAAATATTTATTTTTAATACATTTAATCTCTATAAGATTCTTTTTTATATTATCCGGTAAAGATATATTATTTATTTCTCTATCAGTACATATTAATAATGAAGATGGATCTAATAAAGAAGAAAGAAAGTGTCTTGACATTAATTTAAAATATACCCTAATAAAAATAAGATAAAACAAATAGAAATATTTACTGTTATTATAATGAATGTTTTCTATGTATTATATTTTTATTTAATAAAAACAAGTGTTCAATTTTAACAATTTAATTTATTTATATGAACTCATACAATAATAATACCGTGCGTGTTCGTTTTGCTCCTTCTCCAACTGGGTTTCTTCATTTAGGAGGGGCTCGTACTGCTTTGTTTTCTTGGGCTTTTGCTAAACATAACAACGGCATATTTTTACTACGCATAGAAGATACAGACATAAAGAGATCAACTAAAGAAGCCATAAAATCAATAATAGATGGCATGTCTTGGTTGGGAATAGACTCAGATGAAGAAGTGATTTATCAAACCCAAAGAATGGAACGTTATCAAGAATTGCTAAAAAAAATGCTAACCGATGGCAATGCTTATTACTGCTATAGCTCTGCAGAAGAAATCGACACAATGAGAGAAATGGCAAGAAAAAACGGAACTAAACCAAAATATGATGGGACATGGAGACCAGAACCCAACAAAATATTGCCTAAAATACCAACAGATCGTAATCCAACAATACGCTTTAAAAATCCTTCAACTGGCATAGTTTCATGGAATGATCTAGTAAAGGGCAGGATCAGTTTCAAGAATGAAGAACTTGATGATTTAGTAATAGCTCGTTCTGACGGCACACCTACATATAACTTTTGTGTTGCTATAGATGACCTGGATATGGAAATATCTCACGTATTACGTGGCGATGATCATGTTAATAATACACCAAGACAAATTAATATATTAAAGGCATTGAACTCAAAGATACCTGAGTATGGACACTTGCCTATGATATTAGGAACAGATGGCGAGAAGTTATCAAAAAGACATGGTGCCATGAATATTATGGAATACAAGTCCAAAGGATACTTGCCTGAAGCAATGGTTAACTATTTAGCCCGACTTGGATGGAGTCATAATAATGATGAAATATTTAGTAAAGAGCAACTAGTATCATGGTTTGATATTAAACACCTGTCCAAATCTCCGTCACAATGGGATCCTAAAAAACTTGATTGGATTAATTCTTATTATATAAAGAATAAAGATAACGACTCTCTA
Organism: Candidatus Kinetoplastibacterium galatii TCC219; assembly: GCF_000340905.1. NCBI lineage: Bacteria > Pseudomonadati > Pseudomonadota > Betaproteobacteria > Candidatus Kinetoplastidibacterium > Candidatus Kinetoplastidibacterium galati. The sequence goes on from NC_020284.1 coordinate 683,050, forward strand.
GCAGGTATGATAATGCCATTTATAGCAGATAGTAATTATGAAACAAATAAAAACGATCTGAATGCCATAATAGATCTTTTTAAAGAAAGATCTACGAATCTAAATCAACTTGCTGAAAATGCAATGATTTTTTATAGAAAAGATGTAGATATAACAGATGATTTAAAAAATAAATATATTGATGAACAAACAATTCATCTTATAGGTAAATTTATTTTCATGGCGGATAAAATAGAATGGAAAATAGAAAATATAGATAAAATCATTAAAACTATAATCGCTGAAAATAAAATAACCATGAAGCAAATAGCATTACCACTGAGAATATATTTAACAGGAGAAGTAAATACTCCATCAATCAATAAATTGCTATTTTTGCTAGGTAAGCACAAAGTAATTAGTCGTTTAAGTAAAGCATTTGTTAATTAAATCTAGAATAATTTATGCAAAATATAGCGACTTATAGAGACAGTAATTCATTATGATGCACAATATTTTGTTGTAGTCAAATGTCTTTTTAATAAACAGATTGAGACAATTTTATAAATAAATTTTTCTCTTGTAAGTTAGACAATCAATAACTAGAATTGTCCTATTGCCTCTATAATTTGATCCTCTAGGTCTGTTTGAAATTCTATCTCTTCTTAGTTTCTAATAACAATAGATATAATATTCTTAGCAAATCCAGTGTGATTAAAGCACCTTAAAATTAAGCCTTGATTTAGGATTTACTCATGCAAAAAACAGTAATTTCTATAACTGATGACTCATCAGCTGTAAGCAAAAAACAACAAAATAATATTGATAAATTGTCAGATTATAAAGTAATTCGACGTAATGGATCTGTAGTTGACTTTATTCCGAGCAAGATTAATGTTGCAATAACTAAAGCATTCATAGCTGTCCGTAATGAACAGGGCATAATTTCTTCTAGTACTAGAGAATTGATCGAGAAACTTACAGATCAGGTTATATATGCTTTGGTACGCAACAAACCAGATGGCGGATCATTCCATATAGAAGATATCCAAGATCATGTTGAGTTATCTTTGATGAGATCCGGTCTTCAAGATGTTGCGAGAGCTTATGTTCTGTATAGGGAGAAGAGGAATAGAGAGAGAGTTTTATCAAAAACCATAATAGATAAAAAAAATGAAAATGAAGATGAAAGCTCTATAAGGGTAAAAGAGAATAATCAACTAACTACAATTAAGATTTCATCACTAAAATCAATTATAAAATCGTCAATTTCTGGACTAGAAAATACAATAAGTGAAGAAGATATAAATACAATTATCAAAGAAACTCTTAAAAATTTATATGACGGCATACCTGTTAAAGAAGTGTTTAAATCCATAATTCTAACGACAAGAGCAAAGATAGAGAAAGAACCATCATATAACTACGTAACTGCTAGAATACTACTGCATACAATAAGAAGAGAAGTTTTAGGAAGAGAAACCTCTCATGAGGAAATGTATAAGAATTATTCCGAATATTTTACTAAGTTTATTAAACTTGGAGTAAAAGGTGGGATTTTATCATCAGACCTTGAAAACTATGATTTAGATTTACTAGGAAACGCAATTGATGCTAGCAGAGATCTAAATTTTAAATATCTTGGACTTCAAACTCTGTATGATCGATATTTTTTACATTTAGATGGGAAACGTATAGAGCTTCCACAGATATTTTTCATGAGAGTTGCTATGGGAATAGCAATTAGGGAACAAGATAAAAACCAAAAGGCAATAGAATTCTATAATGTTCTATCTTCTTTCGATTTTATGAGTTCTACTCCTACTTTGTTTAATTCAGGGACAAAACATGCTCAGATGTCATCTTGTTATCTGACAACAGTTCCAGATAATCTGGAAGGCATATATGAGTCTATAAAAGAGAATGCCTTATTGGCTAAATATGCTGGTGGTCTTGGTAATGACTGGACGCCAGTACGAGCATTAAGAAGTCATATAAAAGGAACTAATGGTGAAAGTCAAGGGGTAGTTCCATTTCTAAAAGTTGTTAATGATACAGCTGTTGCTGTTAATCAGGGTGGTAAGCGCAAAGGAGCAGTGTGCACTTATCTTGAAACATGGCACTTGGACATAGAAGAATTTTTAGAGCTTAGAAAAAATACTGGCGATGAAAGAAGACGTACTCATGATATGAATACATCTAATTGGATACCAGATCTCTTCATGAAAAGAGTAATGGAAAATAAGGATTGGACCTTATTTTCCCCATCTGACTGCCCAGATCTGCATGAAAAGTATGGAAAAGACTTCGAGCAGGCTTATAACAAATATGAGACAAAAACTATAAATGGTGAGATAAAGCTATTCAAGAAAATCCCTGCTGTATCTCTATGGAGAAAAATGTTATCCATGTTATTTGAAACAGGCCATCCATGGATAACCTTTAAGGATACATGCAATGTAAGATCTCCTCAGCAGCACATAGGTGTAATCCATAGCTCTAATTTGTGTACAGAAATAACATTAAATACAAACGAGACTGAGATAGCAGTATGTAATTTGGGTTCTATAAATCTAAATAATCATATGAAGATATCAAACAGTAACTCATTTGAACTTGATCTAAAAAAATTACAGAAAACTACTACAATAGCAATGAGAATGTTAGATAACATTATCGATATAAATTACTATGCAGTATTAAAAGCTAAACAATCAAATGAAAAACATAGGCCTGTTGGGCTAGGAATTATGGGATTCCAGGATTGTTTACATATGATGCGCATATCATATGCTTCAAATGAGGCAATAGACTTTGCTGACAAATCTATGGAAGCAATATGCTACTATTCTTACCTAGCTTCTAGTAATTTAGCAAAAGAAAGAGGAAAGTATAGTTCATTTAAAGGTTCTCTATGGTCACATGGTATCCTTCCACAAGACACAATAAAAATGTTGGAAAAGGAAAGAGGAGGTTATATTGAAATGGACCAGTCAAGTCAACTGGACTGGGAGTACTTAAGAAACCACATATTAGAACACGGTATGCGCAACTCAAATTGCGTAGCAATAGCACCAACAGCAACAATATCAAACATAATTGGGGTATCTGCAAGTATAGAACCAACATTCCAGAATCTCTATGTTAAATCTAATCTATCAGGTGAATTCACTATCATTAATGAATTCCTAGTTAATGACTTAAAGAAACTAAATATTTGGGATGAAGTAATGGTCTCTGATATAAAATACTTTGATGGTAGTTTATCTCGCATTGATCGCATACCACAAAATATACGTGATTTATATAAAACAGCTTTCGAAATTCAACCAGAATGGCTAGTAGAATGTGCTTCGCGTCGACAAAAATGGATAGATCAAGCACAGTCTCTAAATATATATATGGCTGGCGCATCTGGAAAAAAGTTAGATGAAACATACAAATTAGCTTGGACACGTGGATTGAAAACAACATATTATCTACGAGCTATGGGAGCAACCAGCACAGAGAAATCAACAGGACAAGGTGGAGAATTAAATTCAGTTATTATTAATGAAGATAGATCCAGGACATGTCAAATAAACATCAGTTCTGATCAAGAATGTGAAGTCTGTCAATAAAATTTATTGTTATATAACGGAATATATATTATGACAAACAATCTAAATCCAGCAGCCAAGAGAGTAATTGCCTCTGAAAAAAGAATAATAAATGGCAAGACTGATGTGAATCAATTAGTTCCATTTAAATACAAATGGGCCTGGGAAAAATATTTGAGTTCATGCGCTAATCATTGGATGCCTCAAGAAGTTAATATGTCCCGTGATATCGCATTATGGAAGAATCCAAATGGGTTAACAGATGACGAGAGACTAATCGTAAAAAGAAACTTGGGCTTTTTTGTTACTGCTGACTCTTTAGCTGCTAATAACATAGTGCTTGGAACCTATAGACACATAACTGCTCCTGAATGTCGTCAATTCTTATTAAGACAGGCTTTCGAAGAAGCAATTCATACTCATGCTTATCAATACATAGTTGAAAGCTTAGATCTTGATGAATCTGAAATATTTAATGCTTATAATGAGATTGAATCTATAAGAGCAAAAGATGAATTTTTAATTCCTTTTATAGATGCCATATCAGATAAAAAATTTCAAACAGGAACGTTAGAAACAGATCAGACTTTATTAAAATCTATAATAGTATTTGCTTGCCTAATGGAAGGATTATTCTTTTATGTCGGTTTTGTGCAAATTCTGTCTTTAGGAAGGCAAAATAAAATGACAGGAGCTGCTGAACAATATATGTATATCTTACGGGATGAATCTATGCACTGCAACTTCGGTATAGATCTAATTAATACAATAAAAATGGAAAACCCTCAACTCTGGACACAGGAATTTCGAGAAGAAATAGTTTCGCTATTCTACAAAGCTGTCGATCTAGAATATGCTTATGCAGAAGACACAATGCCTAGAGGGGTATTAGGTCTTAATGCCGCTATGTTTAAATCTTATCTAAGATTCATTGCTAATAGAAGAGCTCAGCAGATAGGATTAGACATGCTATTTGAGCAAGAAATTAACCCTTTCCCTTGGATGTCAGAAATGGTGGATCTAAAAAAAGAACGTAATTTCTTCGAGACTCGTGTAATAGAATACCAAACTGGTGGCACCTTGACCTGGGAGTAATGAACTAGATTAATAGACATAGGCGATTCAATAGTGAAGATTAGAGATATTTTTAAAACATGCATCATTTTAATATGAGGCCTCTAATCCTCATTCCATAAAATTCTTTCCATATAAACATACCCAACCATCCAATTCTTTCCATACTTGAAGAGTAATATTTGGTGAATAGGCTAATATAACTTCTTCTACCTGATTAGAAAGAATACCAGATAAAACTAAATAACCATTGCGTTGAACCATTGAAGATAAACTACTAGATATTAATTGTAGCGGCTTAGAAAGAATATTAGCTATAACAATTCCATACGTGTTTAAAGGCATATTTTCTGGACTACAAACCGTTAAATCAACATTATTTATAATAGCATTATGTTTTGTGCACGAGATAGCCTGATCATCTATGTCTACTGCCACTACTCTTCCAGCTCCTAACTTTAAAGATGTAATAGCTAAAATCCCAGAGCCACAACCATAATCCAGTAGAGAATCACCTTCTCTAAGATTATCATCTAGCCATGATATACAAAGACTAGTAGTTGGGTGATTGCCAGTTCCAAATGCCAAACCTGGGTTTATTTCTATATAATGAATATTATTTGATGGATTATTAGTGCTGCTTGTGTTGGATATATCATTTTGATAAGTACTAGAAATTATACAAATGCGTTTTGTTATAAAAATAGGAGAAAACTTGGACTGCACTAATGAAACCCAGTCTAATTCTTCTACATCAACAACCGAAACACAATCTATGTCTTTATCACTCATCCCTAAATAATTAAGAACAGAATCTAAAATTCCTATAAATTTTTCTTCTTTTTTTATTAAAACATTTACCTTATTTCTGTTCCAGTGAAAATGATCTGTTGAAAAACCAGGCTCTAAGAAAATAGGGGATTCCGACAAACTATTTGCGTCTGCATCTTCAATAGAAACCGATAATGCACCAAAATTCATGAATGCATCAGATAAAGAATCTACGTAAACAGCTTTACAATAAAAGGATAATTCCAGCAAAGAATACTCCAAGAAATATTTATAATTTATTATGAACTAACAATGGTTATTATATTCTCTGAGATAGCTTTTGCTCTAAATAATGAATACTAGTGCCGCCCTCAATAAATCTAGAATCTTGTAATAATTCTCTATGCAAAGAAATATTTGTATCAATTCCTTCTACCACCATTTCTGACAAAGCTACCTTCATCTTGGATAGCGCTTGATCTCTATTATCACCATATGTAATTAACTTTGCTATCATAGAATCATAGTATGGAGAAACAACATAACCGTCAAAAACATGTGAATCTACTCTAACGCCAGGACCTCCAGCAGTATGCCAATTTGTTATTTTACCTGGACTAGGTAAAAAATTAGATGGATTTTCTGCATTGATTCTACACTCAATAGCATGTCCTCTGATTTTTATATCTTTTTGCCTTAATGTAAGTTTTTCTCCAGCAGCTATTTTTATCTGCTCCTGTACCAAGTCAATGCCAGTTACAAGCTCTGTAACTGTGTGCTCTACTTGAATCCTAGTATTCATTTCAATAAAATAAAACTCTCCATCTTCAAACAAGAACTCAAAGGTCCCTGCTCCTCTATATCCAATTTTTCTACAAGCATCAACGCATCTATCACCTATACGTTCAATCAGTCTTCTCTGAATACCAGTAGCTGGCGCTTCTTCAATTATCTTTTGATGACGTCGCTGAATAGAGCAATCTCTATCTCCTAACCATAATGCATGGCGAATACCATCAGATAGAACTTGGATCTCAATATGTCTAGGATTTTCTAAAAACTTTTCTATATAAACACTAGAATTATTAAAAGCTACCTCTGCCTCTGAGCGAGTCATAACTACTGCATTCAATAACGCGGCTTCAGTATAAACAACCCTCATCCCTCTGCCACCACCTCCACCAGCTGATTTTATAATTACTGGATATCCTATTTTCTTAGCTATATCTAATATGGACTGCGGATCATCTGATAAGACGCCATCAGATCCTGGAACTACCGGGACGCCTGAAGACATCATTATTCTTTTGGCACAAACCTTATCGCCCATCTTACGTATAGTTTCAGGTTTAGGTCCTATAAATATAAATCCACTTCTTTCCACCCTCTCTGCGAAATCAGCATTCTCTGACAAAAAACCATATCCAGGATGAATTGCCTCTGCATCTGTAACTTCAGCAGCGGAAATAATAGCAGGCATGTTCAAGTAACTATCTTTTGATGCAGCAGGACCAATACACACAGATTCATCTGCCAAGCGCACATACTTTGCATCTTTATCTACATCAGAATGAACCACTACGGTTTTTATGCCCATCTCGCGACAAGCTCTTTGTATTCTCAATGCAATTTCGCCACGGTTTGCTATCAGTATTTTTTCAAACATTTTGCTTCTTTAATCAATAATAAATAGGTGTTGGCCATATTCGACAGGTTCACCATTATCTACCAATATTGCTTTTATCACTCCTGATTTATCGGCCTCTACCTCATTTAATAATTTCATAGCTTCGATAATGCAAAGCTGATCACCCTCTTTAACAACTTGCCCTATGTCTACGAAAGGCGGATTCCCAGGACTTGATGAGCGATAGAAGGTCCCAACCATTGGGGCTCTAACAATGTGAGAATTATCTATAACAACATTATCTACTTTTTTTTCTGTAGAGCCGACCAAATCTGTAACTGGGCTAGTATGATTATTAGAACTGGAAGACTTAACTATACGAACCCTCCCATCCCCTTCTGTTATTTCAAATTCTGTAATATCTGATTCAGCAACCAAATCTATTAATTTTTTTATTTTTTCAAAATCCATGTTTTTCCCAACAGTAGAACCAATAGGTGTCGGTAATAAATATATGTCTTTAACTACTCTAGTAATTTTAAGATAATATTAGTAATTTATAGCATATCTTAATGCTGATTCATATCCACTAATCCCTAGACCAGAGATAACACCTATTGCAATATCAGACAAATAAGACAAGCTCCTAAAAGATTCTCTTTTATAAACATTAGATATATGTACTTCTATAAAAGGGATAGAAACTGCAGATATCGCGTCGCGCAATGCTATACTGGTATGGGTATATGCACCGGCATTTATAATAAGAAAATCATTTCTTTTTAAATGAGAATCATGAATTATATCAATAAGATGGCCTTCATGATTACTCTGCACTATTGAAATATCAACCATAGCTTCAGAAGCTATTTTTCTAAGGCTGCTATCAATCGTAGATAATGATATATTCCCATATATAGTTGGTTCTCTAACTCCAAGTAAATTTAAATTTGGTCCATGTAATACTAATATGTTTTTTGCCATTGAGACGCTACCATTGTATATAACAAATTATATTTAACAAATTATTTCGATCTAGCTGGAAGCACTGCAGATTGTTTCAAATAACAATATCCTGTATTTTAATAACTAGAAAAACTCCAACGGAATTATAACCTATAATTATAGTCTGTGTATTATTCTAAAAGAAATCTAACAATATATTTCATAAAATATGTAAAGTATAAATTACAATAAATCAAAAACTTAAAGAAAACACATCATGTATCGTAATATGCAAAACTGTTATTCTAAAAAATGTTGACAAATATCATGCCGTAATATTTCATAAAAGATATAAATTTATAGAGTACCGGCCTTATGAAAATATAACCTCAATATATAAATATAATAATTTACCCATTAAAATACAGAATAAATCATGAATATGTATGTTTTCTATGATGAAGGCAACGCCTTCAAAACAGGTAGCGTAATCTCCGAAACGGATAATACCCTACAAGTAATTTCAGAACATGGCAAACACATAAAAATTAAACAATCTAACTGTTTGTTTAAATTTGACAGTCCTGATCCACTTACATTAATGAAAGAAGCCGTAATACTTTCAAAAGAAATAGATACAAATTTTTTATGGGAATGCTCTCCTAATAACAACTTTAACGCTATAGACTTAGCTACAGAATATTTCGGTCATAATCCAACAAATATAGAGTATGTTAGTGTATTAATTTTATTACATAATTCTCCCATATATTTCTATAAAAAAGGTACTGGCAAATACATATCAGCTACGCAGTCTGCGATATCATCTGCTTTGATAAATATAGAGAAAAAAAAATTAATAGAGCAAGAACAAGAGTATCTAAAAAACCAGATGACAAATGGTATTTTGCCTAAAATTATCTGCGAAAATGCAGAATTATTAATAACTAATCCAGATAAGAAATCTATTTACTGGAAAGCATTAAATGCAGCATGTATAGAACTCCAAAAGTCTCCGGAACAACTGCTTTTATCTTTAAAAACTTGGCCAAGCCCATTAACTTTGTTTAAAAAAAGATTTATTTATGTAAATTTTCCTAATGGTTTGGATTTTCCTGAGTTTGATGACATCAGGGTGATTAAAAATTTAGATTTATCAGACAACGAAATTTACTCAATAGATGACAAAAATACCACCGAGATAGATGATGGGCTGTCTGTGAAAGAATTGGAAAATGGAGAAATAGAAGTAGGAATACATATAGCAGCTCCAGGATTAGGAATAAACCCTGGCAGCACATATGATAGGAATGCAAGGTTTAGAGCATCTACTGTTTATATGCCTAGTGAGAAAATACAGATGCAACCAGATGAGATAATAAAAAAATTCTCTCTAGCTAAAGGGAAAGAAGTGCCAGCTTTATCTTTATATGTTGTTTTTGATAGAAACTGTATTATTACTAAATCTCGCTCTTGTACTGAATTAGTAAAAGTAAAAGAAAATCTACGAATTAACCATCTAGAAGAAGAATATACAGAATCTAATTTGGATAATCCAGAAAAAGATATAATATACTCTCATTGGATAAGGCCTTTGTGGAAAATTGCCAAGAAACTAAATTCAGCAAGGCAAATCAACAGAGGATTCCCAGATAATAACTCTTATACAGATTTCTCATTTTATCTTGAAGGAGATACTAATGACCCTAATTCCATAGTACATATAGAGAAAAGAAGAAGAAACTCTCCTATAAATTTAGTAGTATCAGAATTCATGATTCTTGCAAATAACCTATGGGGAGGATTATTAAAAAAATATAATGTTCCTGGAATATATAGATCTCAACAACCAATGAGCAGAGTAAAAATTGGTACTATACCATTGCCACACTCTGGAATAGGTGTTCCTCAATATATATGGAGCACTTCCCCATTAAGAAGATATATTGATCTTGTTAATCAATGGCAATTAATTTCTATAGTTGAAAATGAAATAGCAGCACCACTATTTTCTCCATTCAGAAGTAGAGGTAATGATCTTTTGAGCATAATACAAGAATTCGAGATAAGGTATTCAGCCATATCGAATTTTCAAAACGAAATAGAAAATTATTGGTCTATAAAATGGTTAATCCAAAATGGAATAAAGAGAACTAATGCACATGTAATTAAAGACAATCTAGTAAAATTAAGTGAAGTTCCGATATTCGCTGATATAATGGGTATGCCCAAGAATCTAAAAGGCACAATAATAGAAGTAGAGATAACAGATATTGACGAGTTAAATTGCAAGTTAATCTGCAAGTACATAAAGTGATACTAGAGACAGATTATATAAAATTATAAAAATAATCTAATAATATTTTACACTTATAGGGAATACCTCAATGCAAAAATATGCAGTACAAAAATATGCAGTAATTGGAAATCCTGTTGCACATAGTCGTTCTCCTGATATACATATGATGTTTGCAAAACAAAACGGCATCTCCATATCCTATGAGAAAATATTTTCATCAGAGGAATATTTTGACGAAACAGTTAGAAAATTTTTTGCAGAAGGTGGTTACGGATTAAATGTTACAGTTCCTTTTAAGAGAAAAGCGTTTTCAATAATAGATGGTAATTGTATATCAGAGAGAGCTAAGCTAGCTAAATCTATTAATACGATTTGGACAAAAGATGGTGTACTACATGGATGCAATACTGACGGAATAGGATTGTTAAGAGATTTAACTAGGCTAGGTTTTAATTTTGAAAATGCTAGAATATTGATTGTAGGAGCTGGAGGAGCTGCTAGAGGGGCATTTCAAACCTTAATAAATACTTCTTGTTCTGAAATAAATATTGCTAACAGAACAGTTGTTAATGCGAAAAACTTGGTAGAGGAATGCAAAGATAACGATAGAAAAATAATTAATTACGGGCCACTTACAGAAGCCAATAAAAATGGGCCTTGGAATCTTGTTATAAATACTACGACAAGTAGTCTATCTAATATATCACCAGATTTGCCTAGAAACTTGTACTGTAAAGGAAATTCTCTTGCATACGATATGATGTATAGTAAAAAGGATACTCCTTTCATGCGTCAAGCTAGATTAGATGGAGCCACGAAGTGCTCAGATGGATTAGGTATGTTAGTGGAACAGGCAGCCGAGAGTTTTTATATTTGGTGCAATGTAAAGCCAGAAACAATAACGGTATTAGAAAACATAAGAAAATTAATGTCTAACGAATAATCAATTTATAAACACGTTGCTAATCATTATAAATAATTTGAATATTATAGTTAAATTAGATGTTCAATATTTCCTATTATTTAGCTAAAAATAATTATAGATCATTTACTATAATCTTATTATCATTAATAAGTTTATTTACTATTTTTTCATTGATTGAAACTATAGAAAGTAAGGATTCATCTATTATTAGCATACTTTACTTTCAGATTTTGAGCACTCCTGGTCGTCTATATGATTTAATACCACTTAGCATCTTAATAGGAACTACATTATCTATAAATTTGTTATCAAAAAACAATGAATGGATAGTTCTTAATGTATCAGGAATAAGCAATATCAAATTGATCCTTGTGCTATGGTTAATAAATATTCCAATAGTAATATTTTCTTTATTTCTATCTGAGTATTTAGTACCAATAGCTGAAATCAAAAATCTTAATAATCAAGTAATTAAGGGAAAACGAAATAATAATCAATTTGATAGTGGATACTGGATCAGTGACTTCAAAAATACTAAAAATATAATAATTAATATAAAGAATATTATACATAACGGAGAAATTGAAAAAATTACTTTATATGAATTTGATGAAAACAAAAAACTTTCAAAGATATACTTTGCCGATCATGGTCAACTTATAAGAAAATGTCTGGTGTTACAGAATGTAACTGTAAAAAACATAAATGTTCCTATTTTTGAAAATTTAACAAATAACCCTCAAAAGAAATATATAAATACAAGTTTTTCAAAAAACTTATCCTATGAAACAAATATAGATAGAGAATTTTTAGTTACCAGTAAATTATCAACAGATAGAATATCAATGTTTGAACTATATAGGTATAAGAAGAGAAATAAAATTTCCATTTTACAAGAAAGGGAATTGTACAATAAAATATCGTATTTGTTATTATTATTCACTATGATACCTGTAGCTGCTAATAGCATTGAACTTACTAAAAGTAAAAATAAAACTAGAATAGTTGAAACATTAATTACTGGTATTACTCTATTCGTAACCATTAAATTGTTGCCAATAATTGGTTCATTTTACAATTTTCCATTAATAATAACTTTAATTACAAGTATATTTATCCTTACCTTATCCATTTACAAAGTTATGAAGAGAGAAAATATATAATGCTAGAAAAGTATGGTGATATTAACAAAAAAGAGATTTGGGCAATTGGAGATGTACAAGGTTGTTACGATCAATTACGAATATTATTATCACATAGAATATTTTCAGACAATAAAAATATAGAATTATGGTTTGCTGGTGATATGATAAATCGTGGCCCAAAATCACTGCAGACAATCGAATACTTAATGAATTCGAATAAAAAAAATGTATGTGTACTTGGAAATCATGATCTACACTTGCTGGCTACATTCGCTGGATTAAGAAAAGCATCTAGATCTGACACATTGGAAGAAATATTAAACTCTCCTAATGTTTTAGACATTATAAACTGGATGAGATTTCGTCCACTTGCCCATTTTGAAGATAATAATCTAATGGTACATGCTGGGGTCATGGCTCAATGGGATATAAAAAAAACATTATCTTTGGCATCTGAAGTACAAAATTTACTACGTGAAAAAAACTGGCAGGATAATATTAAAAAGATTTTTGGTAATACGTCATTAATTTGGAACGACGAATTAAAAGGGAATAAAAGACTTAGAACAATTACAAATGCATTAACCAGAATTCGTTTATGCACGATAAAAGGAAAAATGATTTTTTCTATTAAAAGTCCTAATGCTATAGAAACAGATAAGAATCTAGTACCTTGGTTTGAACTACCTAACAGAAAAACAAAAGATATTACAATAATTTTTGGACATTGGTCAGCCCTAGGCTTACATATCGAGAAAAATCTAATGTGCTTAGATACTGGTTGTGTATGGGGAGGAAGCCTAACAGCAGTTAGGCTAAATGACCGCAAAATAATAAGCGTCCCTTTCGATAACAGAAAACAAATTAACGACTATATAAATCATTCTTAATATTTATCAAATAATCTTTTAGTATTACAGCAGCAGCTACTGCATCTTCTAGGATGTCATTCTTTGAAAGTAAAGCTTGAGCCTCAATACTAGAATATCTCTCATCAATAAAATCTACTTTAACATTGAATCTTCCCTTTATTTGATTAGCAAAACGACGACATCTAGACGTCATTTCTTGATCAGATCCGTCTTTATTTAAAGGAAGTCCTATGATCACATGATCGACACCCCATTCTCTCAACAAGAAATCTATTCTATCAAAGCGAACGGAGTTTTTCTCAGATCTAATAATTTCTAAAGGTCGAGATTCAAAGGTCAAAGTATTACCTAATGCTACTCCTATTTTTTTTATACCAAAATCAAATGATAATATAACTTCCTCAATCATAACATGCATAATCTACAAGACTTGTCTGCTCCTTAAGACCCAACAATCCTAAAGCGGCTCTATACCTTTCTTTTGGAGGCAGATCAAAAATAATATTCGAATCAGCTGGCACACTTATCCAATCATTATTGTATATCTCATCCTCAAGCTGCCCTGCTTCCCAACCAGAATATCCTAAAGAAATTAGTAAACGGTTTGGTCCTTTACCATTAGCTACATCTTGCAAGATATCCTTAGATGTTGTCAAAGCCAGCTCCCCTAATTTTATAGTAGAACTATAATTGCCATTACATGAATGTAAAATAAAACCACAATCTGACTGAACAGCCCCACCAAAGAATACAGTTTTATCCTTTATTGTTGATATTTCTAGCTTTAAATTAATTTTCTCAAATAAATTACCTAACGTAAATTCAGTTGGTTTATTAATAACCAGTCCTAAAGCTCCTTTGGAATTGTGCTCGCAAATATAAATCACCGATCCTGATAATCTATTATCTAAATCATAGGATGTTGATATTAAAAAATGATCTACCAAATTAATTGAAATGCTCTTTTCTTTAATCATATAATTCCTATAATTAAATATATAAAAACTTTTTAAGTATATATCTATAAACTAAAAACCTTATATAAACAAAATATATAAAGATAAATATGTTTCTGGAATTTTTTATTAGCCTTACAAATTAAATTTATATTTTAATAAATCGAGGTAATAATAGTAACATTCTGTTTGATATTTTATTTCATATAATGCATTATCATCTATAAAAAGAAAATTTCTGAGAATTATACTGGCTAATATCTAAAAATAGAAAATGTTTAGCATCATCTCTTAAATAATAATTTTTAATATATAAAAGACTAATAGAAAATCATCTACATATCATAAGAATGTAGTAATAATTTTATATCAAATAAAATAAAGCAATTTGCATTATAAAAATTAATAAGCTTATAATGTAATCAGTTGTCGTTTACTGTAAACAAAAACAAGGAAACGACATAGTCAGCCCTTTGTAAGGTCATTTATTGAAGTTTATTAATAGTTCCTTACAGAGTTGTTACTTCATTCTTACAGTAAAAATATTAATACCATGATTTCTAATAAAGATCTTTTCGAACGAGCTCAAAAATGTATACCTGGTGGAGTTAACTCTCCTGTCCGAGCCTTCTTATCTGTTGGAGGGTGTCCTCGTTTTATTAAAAAAGCATACGGACCATATATTTGGGATATTGAGGAAAATAAATACATTGATTATGTAGGATCATGGGGACCAGCTATTTTGGGACACTCCAACCCAGAAGTTATAAATTCCGTTATAGAAGCAGCTAAGAATGGATTATCGTTTGGAGCTCCTACCGAAGGAGAGACAGAACTAGCAGAACTTATAATTTCAAGAATACCTTCTATAGAACAAATTCGATTAGTTAGCTCAGGAACCGAAGCTACTATGACAGCGATACGTCTAGCTAGAGGATTTACTAATAAAACTAAGATAATCAAATTCGAAGGCTGTTATCATGGGCATTCTGATAGTTTATTAGTAAAAGCAGGATCAGGTCTTTTGACTTTAGGTCAACCTACATCTTCTGGCGTGCCAACTAGTTTTATAAAAGATACAATAGTATTGGAGTTTAATAATACAGAATCAGTTGAAAAAGCATTTAAGCAACATGGTAAAGATATTGCTTGTATTATAGTTGAGCCGGTTGCAGGTAATATGAATCTCGTAAAACCAAAAGAAGGATTTTTAAGATTTTTACGAGATATTTGCACTCAAAACGATTCTTTACTAATATTCGATGAAGTGATGACAGGATTTAGAGTTGGTCCAGAGTGTGCTCAAGGATTATTTGGAGTATCTCCAGACATAACTACATTAGCTAAAATAATTGGTGGTGGATTGCCTGTTGGCGCCATAGGTGCTAGAAAAAATATAATGGAATATTTAGCACCGCAAGGTGGCGTATACCAAGCAGGGACACTATCAGGAAATCCAATTGCAGTTGCGGCAGGAATTGCTACCCTAAGACAATTAAGTAAGCCAGGTTTTTATGAAAATTTGTCTAAAAATACACAATTATTATCATCAGAGCTTCAAAATATAGGAAGAAAGGCTGGACTCAAGTTTTCTACTGATTATATAGGAGGTATGTTTGGTATATACTTCAGTGATTCAGTACCAACATCTTTCATAGAATCATCAAATTGCAACTCAGAATTATTTAAATATTTTTTCCACGAAATGCTTGATGAAGGCGTCTACATGGCACCATCTTCTTTTGAAGCTGGTTTCTTATCGTCTACGCACGATGAAAATGTTATTCATAAAACTTTAGATATAGCAGAGAAAGTATTCAATAGATTGAAAAAAATAGACATGTAACACAACAAAAAATAATATTTTGCAAATTACATGTGTAAATATTTGATTTCTAAAAAATAACAGTAAAGCAAGATATTTATATAAACAAAAATCTTGCTTTACCAGGATAATTAAAATACCTATATTTCTAAATTATCAATTAAGCGAACATCTCCTAAATATGCAGCTCCTAGTATAACCAATGGTACTTTGGTTATACATGATAAATCGTCTTCATTTGGTATAGAGAGATCTGATTGTTTACGTACAGTTATGTAATTAACCAACCACTCATGCTTTTCTAGCTTGCTAATTGCTTCAGATTCTAAAACCAGTAGATCATTTCTAGAAGTATAATTGTTTTTCAAAATCTGTTGTTTTATATTACTTATAACTCTATGCAACATGGAGGCAGCTACTATCTGATACCTATCTAAATATTTGTTTCTAGAAGAAAAAGCAAGCCCTGCCTCATTCCTAACTATTTCATGACCTATTACATCTATTGGTAATAAAAATTGTTTACACATATTTCTAACAACTATTAGTTGCTGGTAGTCTTTTTTTCCAAGAATTAAAACATCTGGTTTTATAAGTGAAAATAATTTCATCAATACAGTGCAAACTCCCACAAAAAACCCTTTTCTTATCTCTCCCTCAAGAATGCTACCTAATTCCTTTGGGGGATTTATATAAAAATTTTGCAATTCTGGATAAATTTCTTTTTCGTTAGGGACAAAAACCAAATCAGTTTTAGCATGATTAGCTAAAATATTAATATCATTATCTATAGAACGTGGGTATTTATCAAAATCCTCATTAGGACCGAATTGCAATCTATTAACAAAAATACTCACAACAACAAAATTTTTTGTTTCTCTAGCCAAATCTACTAATTTTAGATGACCGTTGTGAAGACTTCCCATTGTAGGAACAAAAGAAATTTTTTTGTTTATGTTACCTAGAAATTTACATAAATCCGAGATTGAGTGTACTATTTTCATGATTGAGCAATTAAATTATTTAATCATTAATCTGTTTGATAAACATATGGTTTTTGAGATACTTTCGACAAATCAAATTCTTTTAATAGATCAATTTCAATTTTCCTATCCCATAATCTTTGTCTTCCGTCAATCTGCTGCTTTTTTAATAATGGATGGGTCTTATTGTACTTTCTTAAAAAAAGAGTAATATCAGATTCATAACTGTTCGACATTTTAACATTCCTATTGAATTCGATTTAATTTAAAAAAACCATCAATAAATGACTACTGAACACACTGTTTATTGGTAATGTCATAAATTAATATTATTTATACAATTGTTACCATTAAAACTAAGAGATTCTGTTTAAAAACATAAATGGCAATTCCATTAGAATTTCTTTATATTTAGAACAAGGATAATTCAATATAGATTTCTGAGCTTCTCTAGCCTCATTTTCAGCCAATTTAGACGTGTACTGTAGAGCATCTGTATCATTAACAATATTTACTATCTCAACTAGATTTGCATCACCACTGAGAACAGCTTCACGTAAAACAGCCCGTTGCTTTTTAGAACAAACCGCCATAGCTCTTATTAATGGCAATGTTGGTTTTCCTTCTCTTAGATCATCACCTATATTTTTGCCTAGAGTTTCTGAATCCCCTGAATAATCAAGTATATCATCGATTAATTGAAAAGATGTGCCTATATGCCTACCATAAATAGAAGCACAATTTTCCTGATCTGAACTAGCATCTGCAATAATTGCACCAACATGTGCTGATGCTTCGAATAATTTTGCAGTTTTAAATTGTACTATCTGCATATAGCTCTCAAGAGATGTATCTGGATCTTTAATATTCATTAACTGTAGAACTTCTCCCTCTGCTATTATAGTAGTGGTTTTTGAAAGAATCTCCATAATACGTAGTGAATCAGTTGATACCATCATCTCAAACGACTTTGAGTACAAATAATCACCTACTAAAACACTGGCTGCATTCCCAAATATTGAATTTGCTGAACTTAGTCCACGACGTAGTTCTGATTCATCAACAACATCATCATGCAGCAGCGTAGCTGTGTGAATAAATTCTATTATTGCTGCCAATAAATGATGTTTAATCCCTTTATAACCTAGCGATAGTGCTATAATTATGACCATAGATGGCCTTATACGTTTACCTCCAGAGTTAACTATATAATCCCCTATGGTGCGCACTAAAGCCACCTCAGAGTTCAACTGCTCGCGTATGATTTTATCAACCTCTTTTAGATCATCGCTAATTGACTTCATAAAAATAACTTTATCCAAAATTCACCAATATTATAAGACAATAAAATTCCATTACTAGAAAACAGATTTTATACCAATGATTACTTATAGCAAAATCTTATGAGATATTTTTACCAATTTTTATATTAATAAAAATATTACTGTTGAGTTATGGATTATTTTTGACTTTTTGTCATTGTAATAATAGAATATTCAGTCATATATAAAATATATAATTTATATATATTTTATTGTGCGTATTTAAATATATATCCAAACATGCTGAATATTAAGATCATGTGTGGAATTATTTACACAAAAAATAGCACGAATAATATAGAGATTTAGTTATATCTTGAGGAATATCCTATGTACGCGGTCGTAAAAACTGGTGGTAAACAATATAAAGTTACCATTGGCCAAAAACTTAAAATAGAACAGATACCAGCTGACATTGGACAAGAGATCACCCTAGACTGTGTTTTAATGATAGAGTCTGGAGAAAAAATGATTATTGGCCAACCAACAGTTTCTGGAGCAAGTGTAAAAATTGCAATTCTAAATCATGGAAAACATGATAAAGTAAAAATATTCAAAATTAGACGCAGAAAACACTACCAAAAGCACCAAGGTCATAGGCAAAAATATACAGAAATTTTTATTAAAGATATTAATTTTAATGATTCTATCTAAACATACAGGAACTAAATGATATGGCACACAAGAAAGGTGGCGGTTCTACTAGGAATGGTCGTGACTCTGAATCAAAACGTTTAGGAGTAAAAGCATTTGGAGATCAGCATATAACTGCTGGCTCAATAATTGTTAGACAAAGAGGCACTCGCTTTCATGCTGGATTAAATGTTGGAATTGGTAAAGATCATACATTGTTTGCCCTTAAGGAAGGTAGGATACAATTCTCCGTAAAAGGAGCGTTGAAAAAACAAACAGTATCTGTTATCAGCACTAAATAAATCATTGATGTAATAAATCTATATTTACTCAAATAAATTATTTATTACATCTTTCTACATGAAAAAAATAACATGAAGTTTATTGATGAAGCTACTATTGAAGTAATAGCTGGTGACGGCGGAAATGGTGTAGCTAGCTTTAGGAGAGAAAAATTTATACCAAAAGGAGGGCCTGATGGTGGAGACGGTGGATGCGGTGGATCAATATATGCAGTTGCCAATAATAATATAAATACGCTAATAGATTTCCGTTATGCACGCATTCATAGGGCTAAAAACGGCAAGAATGGAAAAGGCTCTGATAGATATGGAGCTTCCGCAGAAGATATATTTTTAAAAATGCCAGTAGGTACAATCATCAAAGATATAGATACAGGCTACGTAATAGCGGACTTAAAGACAAAAGGACAAGTAGAATTATTAGTTGCTGGAGGATCTGGGGGGCTTGGGAACCTACACTTTAAATCTAGTATAAACAGAACTCCACGTCAGTTTACTCTTGGAGCGAAAGGAGAGTCTCGTAGAATTAATCTAGAATTAAGATTATTTGCAGATGTGGGTCTTCTTGGAATGCCTAACTCTGGAAAATCAACTCTTATATCCAAAATATCAAATGCTAGACCAAAAATAGCTGATTATCCATTTACAACATTACATCCTAATCTAGGTGTGGTTAGAACTTCAGTTAATAGAAGTTTCGTTGTGGCTGACATACCAGGAATAATATCTGGAGCATCTAAAGGAGTTGGCCTTGGTCATGTTTTTTTAAGGCATTTAAAGAGAACTGGGATTTTGCTCCATATTGTAGATATTTCAGAATACGATACTTTATCCATAGATAAAGCTGTAAAAGATATTAATATAATTACAGACGAACTAGCTCAGTATGATTATGAATTATTGCTAAAACCTCGTTGGTTAGTATTAAACAAAATAGATATTGCTCAGAACTTTGAAAAATCTAAAGATATTATATGTAGAAAATTAAACTGGAATAATCCAATTTTCATGATATCAGCCTTAGAAAAATCGGGTTTAACAGAACTAGTTCAAGAATTACAGATATATATAGATAAACACAACTCTGAACTTGAAATTAAAAATTCGATGTAACAATCACAAATTATTATCTAACATTAAACTAATAGCTTTTTGCAACTGAAAATCATTAGGGCTTCCGAATTCGAAGCTCAAATCACTGACATTTTTACTGATACAAATATCATCGCAATATTGATTGTAAGACTTATTATCAATATTTTTATTATTTTGAATATGATTATATAAATTCGACTCTCTTTGCGCATAAAATAAATTACCACTAAGCGTATCGTTTACTATATAGTCAGGAATTATTCCTGTTGCCTGTATTGATCTACCAGAAGGCGTAAAATACAAAGAAGTTGTTAATTTAATAGCAGAAGAATCATCTAAAGGAATTATTGCTTGAACTGAACCCTTACCAAAGGTTTTATTTCCTAAGATTTTTGCTCTAGAATGATCTTGCATAGCGCCAGCAACAATCTCAGATGCAGAAGCAGATCCGGAATTGACCAAAACTATCATTTTTATGTTCTTGAACCAAGTAGGCAAAAATTTTAAATCATCCGAAGCATTTATAGAATATTCTTCTGGCACAGAAAAATATTTATGACAAGACTCAATATTTCTACCACTAGTATAGACAACTAAAGACCCTTTTTTTAGAAATACTCCTGAGACTCCTATAGCACTACTTAATAGACCACCAGGATTATTTCTTAAATCTAATACTATTCCAGACAACTTAGTACTATTATCGACTATATTATGTAAATTTCTTACCATATCACTAAGTGTATTCTCTTGGAATTGTGTAATTCTAATATATAAAATATTATTGTCAATAATGTTACAAGTGATACTATTAATTTTTATTATGTCACGAAGTATTTTTAAATTTATATAATTCTTGTGACCTTCCCTTGATAAGGTAAGATTAACAGATGATTTAGGCTCACCTCGCATCATCTTAATAGCCTCAGCAGGAGGCATCCCTCTGGTTGAGACACCATCTATCTGAACAATATAGTCCCCAGGAATAATGCCAGCAGCTGCGGCTGGAGTAAAGTCCAAAGGAGAAATTACCTTAATTCCCATGTTTTCTTCAAAGCTTACTTCTACACCTAGACCTCCAAATTCTCCATGAGTCACTGATTTTATATCATTGTAATCATCAGCATTTAAATATGAAGAATGTGGATCAAGTCTAGAGATCATGCCTGATATTGCATTGCTGATAATACTATTATCAGCAACTTCTTTCATGTAGTTTTCTTTTACTATAGCAAAAGCTTTAACAATTTTCTGTAATTCCACTAAAGAAATGGATGAATTATCATTTATTAAAAAGCTATTGCTAGTATTAAAAATAACAACAAAAGCAGAAAAAAAGAAAAAAATCAAATAGCAAAGTTTTCTAAACATCATGAATAATTTATTATTAATCGAATTAAAACCATTAATAGCTATTAATAACAACTACATTATACAAAATAATACAATAAATGTTTATTTCTTACCCTGTGATGTAATAGCAGAAACAGCCATTTCAATATCACTAGGATCTCCTAAGTAATGATATTCTGTTAAGTTGAACTCTCTATCTAGTTCGCATACCATAGGCTGACCTGTTGGTATGTTTAAACACATTATATCTTTATCAGATATAGCCCCGATATGCTTTATTAAAGCCCTGAGGCTATTGCCATGCGCAACTATAAACACATTTTTCCCTTCTTTTATAACTGGTAGAATATGATTATTCCAAAAAGGCACTACCCTATCAACCGTATCTTTTAGACATTCACTAGAAGGCAATAAACTACTTGCAATATTTTTATATCTTGTATCAAAACGTGGATGCCTTTCATCATCAAATAACAATGAATCTGGAGCTATATCGTATGATCTTCGCCATATTAATACCTTATCCTCTCCGAATTTAGCAGCTGTTTTAGCCTTATTCAGTCCTTGTAATTGACCATAGTGACGCTCGTTTAAACGCCAACTTAAATTAGTTGGTGTATACATGATATTCATAACATCAAGAACAATCCAAAGAGTACGTATCGCTCGTTTCAACATTGAAGAATATGCTACATCAAATTCATAACCTTCTTTTTTTAATAGCTGTCCTGCACATGAAGCTTGGATCTTCCCCGCTTCCGTAAGATCAATATCAGCCCAACCAGTGAAACGATTTTCAGCATTCCAAATACTCTCACCATGACGCATTAATACTAACTTATACATATTGATATACTCACACAAATAATTAAAATATCATTTCTTATTTTTTATTTAACGTAACATGTTATTTAATATACATTAAAAGTTAATAAATAACTCTAATTAAACTATAATTTTCAGGAAACAAAGTGGATATAGTAAATTTTTTTATTAAAGATAATAATATTCTATTCTTATTTATTGCCATAATCTCGGCTATTATGTTACTAATGCCTTACCTCAGGAAAAACATTAATGGTATTGAGCTAAATGAAGCTATAAATCTAGTTAACAAAAATGAAGCTATATTAGCAGACATAAGAACACCCAACGAATTTAAAGAAAAACATATACCTCAATCATACAATACTAATTCGGATGATCTTAAATCTAATAATAAATTTACAAATAAGCCTGTAATACTTATTTGTAAAGATGGCACAGATTCTTCAAAACTAGCTTCAGAAATCAAAAATCATAGTACTGGAAATGTTTTATTTCTAATCGGTGGCATGAATGAATGGATAAGCAATGAACTGCCAATAATAAAAAAATAGACACTACAGTATAATTCTATAATATAAAAATATTATCAGAGCTTAAATTAAATAAACTTAAAAGAAAGATAATCATGAAAAATGATAACCATAATAATGCACAAAATCAACAAAGCAATACACAAGAATTCAATATACAACGTATATATTTAAAAGATCTATCTATAGAAATGCCTAATGCCCCTGGCATTTTCCTTGATATGGATAGGTACAAAGTAGATGTTAATATAAAAGTAGGGGGAAAAAAACTCTCAGATAACATATTCGAGTCTGATATAACAGTCAATGTTAGTGCTTTGGTATCAGAACAAACACTTTACATTATAGAAATAACTCAATCAGGTATCTTTGAATTTAAAAATATAAATAAAACAGATATAGATAAATTGCTTAGCATAAATTGCTATACAATAATATATCCTTATCTAAGGGCCAATGTAGCTGACATGTTATCTAGGATGTCTATGCCAGCATTTCACCTAGAGAACGTAAATTTTCAAGCCTTGTATGAGCAATATTCCAATGAATGATCAAAAACATTTGAAACCTGCTGATAATCATAAAGACAAACAAGAAGTATGTGCTCGTTATAATAAAACGAATGTTCTCATATTAGGATCAGGTAGTTGGGGAACAGCATTAGCTATAGCATCATCTAAGAAAAATAATACTTGTCTATGGTCTAGAAATCTTGAGCAAACAAATAATATGCTTGTATACAGAGAAAACAGAGTTCATCTACCAGGAGTAAAATTTAATGATGATCTATTAATAACAAATAATATGGATCACGCTCTAGACTTTGTAATAGCAGATAATACTCAGCCTTTAATTATAACTGGAGTTCCTGTCTCTGGCGTATCTGAAACTTGCTCTTTATTATCCAGATATTCAAATTACATACCACAAAATATACCGGTGATATGGACTTGTAAGGGTTTTGAACCTGATACCTCAAATCTTATACATGAAATAATACAAAGAGATCTAAGATCATCAAAATTTACACATGGTATATTATCTGGCCCTTCATTCGCAAGTGAAGTTGCGTTAGATTTGCCGACTGCACTAACAATAGCTAGTGACTCTAGTAACTTATGTAATATAGCAATAGATGCTCTACATAATAATAAATTACGCATATATAGCAGTAGCGATATTATAGGTGTAGAGGTAGGTGGCGCATTAAAGAATATCATATCAATAGCTTGTGGGATATCAGATGGACTGAAATTAGGAGATAATGCAAGAGCAGCTCTAATTACTAGAGGACTTCTTGAAATAAGACGTTTTGGAGTTTCATTAGGATCTATTAATGAAACTTTCTATGGATTATCAGGACTGGGAGATTTAGTACTCACAGCGACAAGCAACTTATCCAGAAACCGTAATATAGGTATAAAAATAGGTCACGGAAACCCAATAGCAGAGATACTAAATTCAAAAATCACGGCAGAAGGTGTCAGATGCGCCTTGTCTGTTAGAGCAAGAGCTAGAAACATGAATCTTATTTTGCCAATAATTGAAGCTGTTTGTTCAATATTATTCGAACAAACAAATCCAATGGACGCAGTAGCAACGCTCTTAGAAAGAGAAGCACGTCAAGAATAATTGTATTTTAAATTAAGATGGTTTAAGATAAATTAAAGTTATTTTGTCTCCAAGCCTCATATACTGTTATAGCAATAGCATTCGATAAATTTAAGCTCCTTTGACTAGCCAACATAGGTAAGCAGAGCCTTTGATCCTTAGAGAAAAGATTCATGTTTTCATCAGAGAGACCGGAGGTTTCTCTGCCAAAAACAAAAACATCACCAGGATAAAATTTAACTCTTGAAAAAATATTACTGGATTTTGTAGTGAGGGCAAAACACCTGTTCATTGGAGTCCCAATGAAATCTATAGCATTTATTAAGCTATTATGTATGCGTATTGGCTGCCATTCATGATAATCTAAACCAGCTCTTCTTAATTTGGTATGATCAAGATCAAATGACATTGGTTTTACTATATGCAAAAAACTACCTGTATTTGCACATAAACGAATAGCATTACCTGTATTCGACGGTATCTCTGGACAAACCAAAATAACATTAAACATATAACTCCATGCATAATATATAATTATGATTATTTGAATAGTGTACTATATATTTGCAATACCATGAAAAATATATTAAATTTTATGTACTAGGCTCATAATATGATCAACAATACTGACAAAGAAAAAGAATCTTCTCTACCTATTAATATATCTCATGTATCTAAACAGTTCTCAAGACGGAATGGTCTTGTGAATTCGCAATTCTTGTATGCTGAAATAGCGAGTCGTTTAGCAAATAATCTTAAGTATATAAAAATAAAACCAAAAAATATAGTGGATTCAGGCTGTGGAATCGGTAATAACCTATCTATACTACAATCCATATATAAAAATTTTAATTATATTGGAATAGATAGATCATTTCATTTATTGAATATTGGTCATAAAAAATTTAAACAAAAAGGAATGTTTAATAAAATAAAAGACATCTTAACTAAAAAATCAGTACCTATATTTATACAATCAGACATGAGTGCATCTGGACTAAAATCAGAATCTATTGATATGGTTTGGTCGAATTTAGCCTTACACTGGCATAATAAACCAAAAAGTGTTATTGATGAATGGCACAGAATACTTAAAGATAATGGATTAGTAGTATTCTCGTACTTTGGTCCTGATACAATAAAGGAAGTACGATCAGCTATAAACAATGCTAAAATAGAAACGGAAATGATGTATTTTATCGATATGCATGATGTTGGAGATATGCTGATACATAATGGATTCGAAAATCCTGTTATGCACAAGGATACAATCACATTGACATACAAAAATCCATTACGACTTTTAAGAGATGTGCATTATATAGGTGGTAATGCCAGCATGAACCGCAAAAAAAACCTTGCAAGCAAAGCATGGCTAACTGCATTGTGTGAATCGCTAGATAAACAGCGTAACAACTCGTTAATTAACTTAACTATTGAAATAATATATGGTCATGCATGGCGAAAAACTAACCGCAAAAACAACTCTGAGAAAACGATAAAAATGGCCTTTCAATCAACAAACTCATTTTAAATTACAGCGTAAAATAGTCTAAGGTATCATTTAGAATCATTATTTCTTCTTCTGTTTGTCGAAGTGATGCCAAGTTGTTTCAGTTTGCGATAAAGATGCGTACGCTCTAATCCAGTCCTTTCAGAAACACGGGTCATGCTATAACCATCACGCATCAAATGATATTCAAAATAAACGCGCTCAAAAGCATCACGGGCATCACGCAGTGGCTGATCTAAAGAAACATTACCAAGCTTACAACTGCCATTTTGATCAATTGGTACTAAGCATGTATCAGACCAACTAGAATCCTCATTAGCGCTTGTAATTTCTTTTGTAACAGAACGAGGGGTTTTAAAATTTGAGGATTGCAATGTTCTATTTCTAAGTAATCCAGCAGCAACAGTCTTTAATAATTTCTGCAAAGAGATCGGTTTCTCTAAAAAATCCATAGCTCCTATGCGTGTAGCTTCTACAGCAATATCAATGCTTGCATGTCCACTCATCATTATAACAGGCATAGTCAATAAACCTTGCGAGATCCACTCTTTTAGCAAACTTACCCCATCTGTATCAGGCATCCAAATATCTAATAAAACTAGATCTGGGCGTAAACGTAAACGTATTTCCCTAGCCTGTGCTGCATTTTCTGCCTGTTCGACTGTATGACCCTCATTATATAAGATCTCAGATAAGAGCTCACGTATACCTACTTCATCATCTACTACTAAGATTTTGGCCATAAATACCCACCCATTATATAGCCAATACCTTAAATGCAAAAAAACACTCATTCTACTATATCTCCTTAAAAATTATAAACATAGCTGGCACAAATATTAAATTATAATTATTAATAGTAAACCTAAAACTCAAATAGCACTTATTATCAATTAATAATAAATAAAATAGATATAACTATAAAACATCAACTTATTGCAATGGCTACATTATGACATATCATTAAATTCGTAGATACTTGTATATGTAATAAAATTAATTGTTATACTATTCAATACTATGTATAGAAAATTTTACTATCATTTAGACTATATAACATTATCAAAAAAATTATATATGATAGCTAAATAATCTTTAATAAAAGAAAATCATACATAAATATATCTTCAATAATATCAAGTAATAAAATATATTTAGCAAAAGGTTGTGTAAAAAAACTATAAAAATAACATATACAGACTATAAAAGAGTATTTTGCATACGCTTATATGTTTTTTATTCAATTAAATTACAAAGCAAAAGTAAATATTCTCATCGCTAGTTGAAACTAAATTTTTTCTTAAATAATGCATAAAAGAAGCCATCGTGAGATACAATGTTATCATTGTTGCAAGAAACAGGTAGAATCTGAGCTGGAGAATCGAGAAATATGGCATCACTATGCCTATCTAAGAAAGACAAAGCTTGACCAATACATTCTTCATAAAAAATAGAACATGTCACATATAGCATCTTCCCTCCAGGAGCCACTGTATTCCATAAAGCATCTATAATTTTTATTTGCCTTAAAACAAATTTTTTTATATCAGATTCTTTTCTTAACCACCTAATATCAGGGTGCTTTCTAACTATACCAGAAGCAGAGCATGGAACATCAGCTAAAACAGCATCAAACAACTTTCCATCCCACCATTTTTCTAAATCCATAGCATCAGCATGCATAAGTTTAACATTGTCAGAATATAATCTTAATCTTTCAAGATTCTGTTTCATTCTGTTAAGTCTTACTTCATCGCAATCCAGGGCTAAAAGATTAATGTTTGCTAATTCTAGTAAATGCGAAGCCTTACCACCAGGAGCAGCACATGCATCTAAAACACTCATGCCATCCTCAACACCTAATATAGACCCAGCTAATTGAGCACCAGCATCCTGCACGCACCACCATCCTTCTGAGAACCCTACTAAGTTATCTAATTTTGATATAATTTTTTTCTGTAAAATAATTCCAGAATCTCCAAAACGTCGGCAATCAATATCATTTTCTAAGAATATACTCACTACACTATCTCTGTCTATTTGCCTGGTATTAACTCTTATTGCTAATTGAGAAGGGATATTAGCAAGTGATAGCATCATTTCCCATGAGTCATAATAAGCACTACGCAAATTATCTATCCACCAACGTTGATAATTCCAACAGGCCTCGAGGTTATCTTCTACCATATTTTCTAAAAAACATCTCTTTCTTAGAAAATTACGTAATCCAGCATTTAGTAATGATTTATATGGCTTTAATAAAGTCATGTTGTTTGTAACATTAACAGCTTCATTAACTATAACAAAATCTTTATATATTGGAACAAATTTTAAATTCTTTTCGTTCTTTTCAAGATTAGAAAATTTCAATAGAGTTAATGATAATAGCCATAAAGACTCAAATAGCTTGTTTGGATACTTTTTTATTAAACATTTTCCAACAGCACTTGCCCATCCTAAATATCTCATTGCATGAAAACTTAATGATTGAACAGATGATCTTTTAACAGGAGTATCTATTTTATCCAGAAAGCATGTTAATGACCTTCCTTGCAATACTTCTAATATAGCATGTGATGTCACCATCATAGTATCTGATAACTGAACTGACAACTCATTGCAATTTATAATTTTCATGTTCATTTAAATGAATAAACTTATCTAAATTATTTGGTAGTCATATCTTTATGAACACGAAGTCTAGACTTGTACCCATTAATAAAATCTTTAATAGAAGAACGGCCTGAACCTAGTCTCTGTAATTCAGTTAGACGTAATATACCACGCTTGGTGAAAACATTCACACCTCCATCATCAAACGAATCTATGGATCCGGGAACTCCCTCAATGCTACTGTTTTCTAATGGGATAGCATCCCAAACTTTTAAAGATTCAGTAAAATTATTTATTCTTATGATAGCACCTGGATACGGATTAAATGCACGGATTCTTCTAGATAAGGAAATAGCATCATCAGATAAATCTAATAATGCCTCATTTTTTTTTATTTTCTTTGCATAAGTTATATTAGAAGTTGATTGTGGCTCAGGAATTATTGTTTCAATATTTTTTAAAACATAATCGATCGCATAAGATCCTTCTTCGGATAATAATTTTTGTAAATCTAAAGCACTATAATGATTAAGAATTGGAATACTAGACTTAAATAGCACATCACCAGTATCTAATCCCTCATCCATTTTTATAACAGTTATGCCAGTATACTTGTCCCCAGATTCTATTGCACGCTGTATCGGAGCAGCTCCTCGCCATCTTGGTAACAAGCTAGCATGCACATTCACACAACCAAATCTAGGAATATCAAGTATCCATCTAGGCAGTATCATTCCATACGATACTACTATCATAATATCAGGTCTTATGTCTTTTAATTCACAAATAAAATTTGCGGAAAGATTATCTTTATTTAATGTATCAGGCTGTATAACATTTATATTGTTTATCATAGCCAAACGTTTCACAATACCGATTTTTTTTTCCAAACCTCGACCAGAAGGAAGATCAGGCTTGGTTAAAACAGTGTGAATATTATAACCTAGTGATATTAAGCTAAGTAAATGATCATAAGCAAACTCAGAAGTACCTGCAAACAATATACGCATCGCAGCTGTTACCTTATAGTAGACTTAGCAGAAGACGCTATAGTCTTAGTTTTAGATTTTTTACACCTAGATCTTATCCTATCTTGTTTGAAACTTGATAAATATTCTACAAATAACTTTCCATCTAGATGATCGATCTCATGCTGTATGCATCTTGCAAACAAACCGTCAGCATGATATTTAACTTTGTTTCCATCCTTGTCCATGGCAACACAAACAATTTCAGAGAATCTTTCAACCTTATCATATATACCTGGTACAGATAAACATCCTTCATTATCTATCTGTACTTCGTTACTCCTCCATATTATTTCTGGATTAATAAGAGATATAAAATCAGAACCATTACTGTTATTAATATCAATAACAACTATGCGTTCTTGAATATTTACTTGGGTTGCTGCTAACCCAATACCATCCGAATTATACATAGTTTCTAACATATCATATATAATATCCCTAACCCTTGAATCAACAACAGAAACTGGTTTGGCTATATTATAGAGACGTTTATCAGGATAATTCAGTATATTAAGTAGTGCCATTTGAAATAAATATCAGATATTAAATTTACGTCACAAACAATTTGTGATAGTTTTATTCTACAAGTTTATATTATATCAAAGTTTTATAATTCAGTTAAAATAAGACTGTGTGAATATGACTATCTAGTAAATTTCTAGAAATAAATTAAAAGTAATACTCAATGGAATAGAAATGAATGAGTTTGATAACAGTATTACAGACAGAATAAATCATGTTAAACAACTTATTACAGATGCCTGCATTAGATCTGGTCGCAAACCAGATGAAATTAGTATATTACCTGTTAGTAAACATTTTGATACAGAATGTATAGAATCAATGATTAAATCTGGTTTCACATGTTTTGGAGAAAATAGGATACAAGAATTACGTAAAAAATATAATAAAATCAGTAAAAATATTAAGTGGATAATGATTGGAAATCTACAAACTAATAAAGCAAAAGAAGCTATTAATTATATAGATGAATTAGAATCAATGGATAGATTAGAGCTAGCCTTGGTTTTAGATAAACATCTAAAGCTAGAAAAAAAATCATTAAAAACATTAATTCAGGTAAAAACCTCTTCAGAACCACAAAAATATGGCTTAGACCCTGATCAATTAATAGATTTTGTAGGCAAAATCTCTGAAAACTATAGATCTTTAGAAATTGTTGGTCTAATGACTATTGCAGAAAACTCAAAAGATCATAAAATTATAAGAAAATGTTTTAGTTTACTGCGAAATCTAATGGAAAAAGTAAATGAACAAAAAATACCTAGAGTAGACTTAAGAAAACTTTCCATGGGGATGAGTAATGATTTTGAAATTGCAATTGAGGAAGGAGCCACTGAAGTACGTCTAGGTTCTATACTTTTCGGAAAAAGGATTTATACATAGAAGGATATTATCAATATTAAACAATATATTTCAGAATTAAATTTATCGACTTAGGAAACTAAGATTAACAATATTTTTACTAAAATTTATTAATATGCCTATAGATTATTTAAAACGCATTCTAACATCTAAAGTTTATGATGTAGCAATAGAAACAAAATTAGATCCGACTCCTCTTCTAAGCAAGAGAATGTCAAATAACTTGTTATTAAAACGAGAAGATACTCAAGCAGTTTTTAGCTTTAAGCTAAGGGGTGCGTATAATAAGATGGCTAATCTATCTAAAGAAGCTCTGAGCCATGGAGTAATAGCAGCCTCTGCTGGAAATCATGCTCAAGGTGTTGCTCTTTCTGCAACAAGATTAGGTTGTAGAGCAGTAATTGTTATGCCTACTACAAGCCCGCAATTAAAAATAGATGCTGTACGTCGTTTAGGAGGTGAAGTTGTACTGGCAGGAGAAAGTTACACTGATGCATATAATCATGCTTTGCTGCTAGAAAAAGAAGAAAAACTAACCTTTGTCCATCCTTTCGATGATCCAGACGTCATTGCTGGACAAGGTACTGTTGGTATGGAAATACTACATCAGCACCCAGACCCTATAGAAGCTATATTTGTTGCTGTAGGTGGAGGTGGTTTAATAGCAGGTGTTGCTGCATATATAAAACAATTGCGACCAGAAATAAAAATAATTGGAGTACAAACAACTGACTCTGATGCAATGTTACGCAGCATAAAAGCTGGAAAACGTGTACATCTGAAGGATGTTGGACTATTCTCAGATGGAACAGCAGTAAAACTTGTTGGGACTGAGACATTTAAACTGACAAAACAATATGTAGATGAGTTTATTGTTGTTAATACAGACTCGATTTGTGCCGCAATAAAAGATGTTTTTCAGGAAACACGAGTAGTTTTAGAACCAGCTGGCGCCATGTCAGTAGCAGCAGCTAAACAATATGTAATAGAGAAAAATATTAAAGGTAAGACCTTAATAGCTATATCATGCGGTGCAAACATGAATTTCGATAGGCTCAGATTCGTTGCTGAGAGAGCTGATGTCGGTGAAATGCGTGAAGCAGTATTCGCAGTTACAATACCTGAGCAACGTGGTAGCTTTAAGAATTTCTGCCAATTAATTGACAAGCGCAACGTCACAGAATTTAATTACCGAATATCAGATTCAGAAAAAGCGCATGTGTTTGTGGGATTGCAGATATCATCGTCGAGTGAATCAGATGAAATAGCAGAAATATTTCGTCAAAACAAATTTGATGTGCTTGATCTTACATATGATGAGATGGCAAAAAGCCATCTAAGACATATGGTTGGCGGGAAATCAAATCTTAGCGATAACGAGATATTATATAGATTTGAATTTCCAGAACGACCTGGAGCACTTATGAATTTCCTAAATACTATGGATCCTGAATGGAATATTAGCCTTTTCCATTACAGAAATCATGGTGCTGACTATGGACAAATACTAATTGGAATTCAAGTTCCAAGTAAAGATAGAAAACTGTTTAAAGAGTTTTTGACAGAGTTGTCTTACCCTTATTGGGATGAAACAAATAATCCTGCATACAGCTTATTTCTTTAATTACTTAGCTTTTCTTTCCCCATTATCTATTATTAGTTTTTCCATTATTATGGATAATGGGATGATCTATGCTTACTTATATAGTTACCTAGTAGAAAAGATTGCCATTATTTAATTTATACATTTTTATATCATCATAAGGGAGAACATCAGCATGTGTTGCCATTATGACACTGCGATTTGTGCCTACTGCCCTCCTCAAATCCCTGAAG
This sequence comes from Candidatus Kinetoplastibacterium galatii TCC219, assembly GCF_000340905.1. NCBI lineage: Bacteria > Pseudomonadati > Pseudomonadota > Betaproteobacteria > Candidatus Kinetoplastidibacterium > Candidatus Kinetoplastidibacterium galati. Next base: position 716,103 of record NC_020284.1, read on the forward strand.
AATTCTTGCTCTAATAGCTTATCTAATCCAGACGTGGGCTCGTCAAGCACAAGAACAGAAGCTGGTGATATTAATGCTCTAGCAAGACATAACCTACGAGCCTGACCAACTGAAAGATTAGATCCTGTTTCAGTAATAAAAGTATCTAGTCCATAAGGTAAATTTCTAATAAAATCCAATAAATTAACTAAATTAAGTATTTCAAATATTAGTTCATCAGAAGCTGATTGATTACCTATAATTATGTTGCTTCTTAATGTTCCTAGAAATATAGCTGGATCATGGCTCAAAAAAGCTATCCTGTTATGCAAATCTGATTGCTTGCATCTTCTTATATCATGACCATTAAAAGTAATAGAACCGCTAGAAACATCTTCTAAACGAAGCAGTAAACTTAATAAAGTAGACTTTCCAGATCCGCTTGGCCCTGTAATAGCAACATGTTCTCCAATATTTATTTTTAAATTTATATTATTTAATACAACAGATTCATAATTATTGTTTATATCAGAATAAGAAAAACTGACATTGCTATATATAATCTCACCATACATTGGTAGATCAACTGGGTTATCTATATCATTTATACTGTTCTTAGTGTTAATGATAGCGCTTATTCTCTCAGATCCTTTGATAGCAGACCCTAAGCAAGAAGATCCTTTTATAATGGAAGAAAACATTTCGAATAAACCAAAAGATGCTAATAATATACCAATTAGCAAAGGAGCTTCAACTTTATTATTCTCAAAGCAACCTATTTCAAAATAAATAATTAGTACTATCCCAAACCCAGATATAATGGATAGTACGTACTGTCCAGTAGCAGCTATAGTGGATAATTTGTTTTTATAATTAGATATTAAGGAGCAAATATAGCTAAATTCTTTTTTCTTGGATTCTTGTAACTGCATGATGGTTATATCAATATGTGAGTCTATAGTTTCCAATATAAAATCTCTCATGTCAGAAGAATATTGTTGAATATACATTCCATTGTTTTTAGAAAATTTTATTAATAATAAAGGAACAAGAATGATAGCAGCACACGAAATAAATGCTATAATCAAAGAGTTTATTGGTATAAACCAATAAAAAAATAGGTAAAATAAAAAAGCCAATATAAGTATCACAATAAATGGTTCTAGAAATAATAAAAATACTATATCTAATATATCGACATCACTAGTTATCCTAGATACTAAATCACCATTACGATACTTAGATAACTCCTTAGGATCTAGTTTAATCATTGATTTAAATACAAAACCACGAAGATCTGATAATAATTTAAAAATAGTAGCATGACCTATCAATTTCTCTGCGTAACGAAATACAACCTTCATTAGTGATAGTATTCTTATAAGCGCAGAAGGCATGAATAGATTAAACATAGCTCCTATATCAACTATATAGGATCCAGTCAACAACCATCCGGAGACTCCTAATAAAACAATTCCAGATGCAGTGGTCATAAATAACAAAATAATAGAAACACACAAATTAAATTTATTATTTGAATATAATGAATATAACAGCCTGAACAATGTTTTCATAAAATATTATTAATCTTACCATTATCCAAGCGCCAAACTATCGGCATATTTTCGTATACGGATGGCGAATGTGTGATTAAAACTAAAGTTTTATTTTTTGAAAAATTAAGTATATTTTGCAGAAGCTTTTTTTCAGTATCTTTATCTAAATGTGCTGTAGGCTCATCTAATAATATAAAATCAGGATCCCTAAGAAATAAACGCGCCATGCTTAATCTTTGAATTTGTCCTCTAGAAATTCCTATTCCCCCTTTGCCTAATACAGTGTCTAGACCTTTAGGAAGATTTTTAATAAAATCATATACTAAAGCTAACCTTGACGCCTCTAATACTTCAGCATAACTAGCCTTAGGATTTGCTATTTTAATATTCTCAAAAATACTATCTTGAAAAATATAAGGATGCTGGCTTACTAAAAAAGTCTTTCTTCGCAAAAAACCTTCATCTAAATGCATTAAGTCATGATCTTCAAATTTAATTTGACCATCATATTTTCTTAATCCTACCATAGACTCCAATAAGGATGTTTTGCCAACACCGCTAACACCTGTTAAAGCTATATGATTGAATCTAATAATATCAAAACTCACTTTATTTAATATATTTTTGTTAGAATTAGAATCTTTAATTTCTAAATCCATTACAGACATTAATATTGAATTTCCTATGGAAGAGCTATGATTAATACTTTTGCAATTTTCGGTACTGGTTAATGATGGATGATTAAGATCAGGCAATCCATTAAATAATTCTTCGATTTTATTTACTGCTGCATGAGCTGATGCTCTATCATGGTAATATAAAGCCATTTGCCTTAAAGGATTATAAACTTCTGGAGCCATTAATAAGAAAAACAAACCTAACTGTAGGTTAAATGACTCTCTTCCTATATTGATAAAATTTAAAAAAGTTAAACCAACGTATACAGCAATACAAGCAACACCCATAGCAGAAAAAAATTCTAATACGGCAGATGATAAAAAAGCAATTTTTAAAACCGACAATGTGCGATCTTTAAGATCATTACTTGCATTTACTACCGAGGTAAGCTCTCGTTCTTCACAGCCATACAATTTTAACGTCATTAGACCTCTTAATCTATCTGCAAAAAAACCAGAAAGCCATGAGAATGCATCTAAGTATTTAATACTGGCGCGCTCTGCACCATAGCCAATTAATGCCATAAATAATGGTATCAAAGGCACACTTATAAATAATATAGTCCCTATTATTTTATCGAAGTAAAATATTATAATTGAAAAAGAAATAGGAACAATTACCGCACTAATAGAGATAGGTAAATATTTGTGAAAATAACCATCCAATAATTCTACTTGCTCAACTATACCACTAGCAATGGAACCAGAAACCTGACCTCTGGTCCATATATAACTATTTTCGTATAAACTTCTATACAATATTTCTCTTATATTAGTTTTTATTATCTCGGATGCTTTTATAGCACATAATTCTTGTACATAAATAATATTCGCACGCATTATTACTAAAAAAGCAAATAAATAAATTGAACTCATCAAATTATCCCTGCTAATATGCTCAACAAAAGCAGAATTCAATATAATAGACAATATCCATGACTGTAAAACTAACAAAACACTACCAAACAACGGCAGTAAAATTGCCAAAAATACATGAAATTTAGCAAAAACAATAAGCTTTCCAAGCCACACTTTTCCTGATTTACCAAGCATATTGCTTTTGCTCATTACAACTAATCAATATTATTATTTTTATATTCAAAAAGTATGCCACTAATAATGCTAAAAGTAGCAGCAAACCCCAACCCCAGAATCCAGGAAAAATACCACATCTATAAATCTCCAATATTAAAAACTAATAAGAATTATGAGATTCTGCAACTGATTTATCATTTACCTTTCCTCTCATAACTCTATACACAAACGAAGTATAAGCTATAACTATAGGTAAAAATAAAAGAGTTGATAAAAACATAACCCAAAGAGTTAAATGGCTTGAGGAAGAATCCCAAACTGTCAATCCACTGCTACAGTTTCCAAAAGATGAAGGCATAAGAAAAGGAAATAAAGAAACTCCAACAGTAACAATTATTGCAGCTATACTCACACTAGAGCCAATGAATGCCGACACATGATACTGTTTGCCAATAGCTATAAATGATGCTATCGGACCTAATATGCCAACTATAGGTACAATACAAACCATAGGCCATTTTTCATAATTTAATAGCCATGCTCCTTTTTGTAATTCTATTACTTTTAATAATGGATTAGAAGGGCCATTATAATCTATAATACTTGTTATAATTTGACCATCAATATTCTTTACTAAAAAACCAGCAACTACAAAAACAACTACGGTTAAAAATGAAAATATTTTCCCATAAAACATAGATCGTTCTTGCAAAACACCTTCTGTTTTCAATGCCAAGAAATTTGCACCATGCATAGCAAGCATTACAACACTCAGCACTCCTGTAACCAGGGAAAAAGGTCTAAACAATCCAAAAAAGTTTCCATTGTAAGAAACTCTTAAACTAATTTGATCAAATTCAATTGGAACACCTAGGATTATATTCCCCATAGCAACACCAAACACTAAAGAAGCCACAACTCCTGAGAAACATAATAAATAATCCCAAGAACTCCGCCATGAACTAGATTCAAGTTTGCTACGATATTTAAACCCAACTGGTCTTATGATTAGCGCAACCAATACCAATAACATTGCTAAGTAGAAACCAGAGAAAGATGCAGCATATATTAAAGGCCAGGCAGCAAAAATAGCACCACCAGCTGTTATTAACCAAACCTGATTACCTTCCCACACGGGGCCAATAGAGTTTATTAACACCCTTCTTTCTTTATCGCTTTTAGCAACTAAAGGCAATAAAGATGCTACACCCAGATCAAAACCATCAGTAACAGCAAAACCAATAAGCAATGCTCCCAAAAATACCCACCACAAGAACCTTAAGGTCGAATATTCTAAAAAAATAAAAGATTCCATGACAATCTCAATAAATGTTATTAATTATCTTTTGAAAAAAGATTATGTCTATCAATATTATCGCCCTCAAAATCAGGACCTTTTCTAATAGCTGCTAACATCAATTTGAAACCTACTATAAATAAAGTAGTGTATATAAGCAAGAAAACACCTAGGCTAATGGATAGATCTAACAATGACAATCCTGAAGCTGCGTAGTAAGTAGGAAGTACACCTTCTATTACCCATGGTTGCCTTCCATACTCTGCAACGAACCAACCACATTCTAACGCAACCCATGGTAGAGGTATGCTAAATAAAAATATCTTCAACAAATATTTATAATTATGCAAACCTTTTTTCATTGAGAACCATAAAGAAGTAGCAAAAAGAATTGCAAAGTAGAATCCAAGAGCAACCATAATTCTAAAACAATAGAACAAGGCGGTAACATTACCTGGAACTGTGTCTAGAGCTGCTTTAGCAATATCATCAGAAGTTGCTTTGCTTAAATCAGATTGGTAGCGTTTAACTAATAAAGCATATCCTAAAGATTTCCAGTTGTTATTGAATAATTCTCTAGCTTCTTTATCATCAGAATTAGCTCTTATTCTTTCTAAAGAATTAAAAGCAACAATACCTCTCAGAATCTCATCTTTTGCAGTTTCAACAAGATCATTAATTCCTGATATTTCCTTATCAAGAGAACGAGTTCCTATTATACCCATAACATAAGGTATTTTAATCTCAAAATCATTCTTACGTTCTTTTTGATTAGGGATAGCCAACAAGTTAAAAGAAGCCGGCGCCGGTTCAGTTTCCCACATCGATTCTATAGCTGCAATTTTCATCTTCTGATGGCTAGAAGCTAGATATCCACTCTCATCACCTAGTACTATAGAAGAAAGTGACCCAAAAAATCCAAATGCTACAGCAACTGATAATGATCTCTTAGCAATTTCCAGATTACGACCCTTAAGCAGGTACCAAGAACTAATACCACAAACAAAAATGGCGCCAGTGATATAACCTGCACTAACTGTATGCAAAAACTTGCTTTGTGCTGTCTCGCTAAGAAGAACAGAAAAAAAACTATCCATCTCCATTCTCATGGTGTCTGGATTAAAAGAAGCACCTACTGGATTCTGCATCCAAGCATTGGCTACTAAAATCCATAGAGCAGATAAATTAGTACCGAAAGCCACTAACCAAGTAACTATTAAATGCCCGATTTTAGATAGACGATCCCAGCCGAAAAAGAATAAACCAACAAATGTAGCCTCCAGAAAGAAAGCTGATAAACCTTCAAGTGCTAAAGGAGCTCCGAAAATATCTCCAACATAGTGACTATAGTAAGACCAATTCATGCCAAATTGGAATTCCATCACAACGCCCGTTGCAACACCTAAAGCAAAATTAATGCCAAATAAAGTACCCCAGAATATCGTGATACGCTTCCATATCTCTTTGCCAGTAATCACATAAACACTTTCCATAATCGCAAGCAACACAGACAATCCAAGCGTTAATGGAACAAAAATGAAATGATAAAAAGCTGTAGCAGCAAATTGAAGTCTGGAAAGATCGACTACGTCAAGATAACCCATCAAAATCCCTTTTTCTATGAGAAACAGATAACCCAACTACATAAGACACAATAACAAACCCATAAGTATATAAGTACTATAGATTTAATCTAAAAAAACTTATGTATAAAAAACCATGAAACTCACCAGCATTTAACAAACAACTTTAATATTGCTGATAAACAAATCATCGATATAGTATAATTCTACAACTTTGATTAGCTTAACAATAGTTATTTGATCTATAAGAGATAATTATTACAAAACTAATGATAACTAAACAACAAATAACGACATTGCGACATAAACTAAACATTACATGGACATAAAAATATCAAATGAAGATGTTATCTCATCTGCTCACAGGACTTTGAGAATCGAAGCTAGAGCAATTGAGGAAATATCATTTAGATTAAATAATGAGTTTATCCTATCGGTAAAAATGTTATTATCGTGCAAGGGCAGAGTTATAGTTAGCGGAATAGGTAAAACAGGTCACATCGGCAGGAAAATAGCAGCCACCTTAGCATCTACTGGAACTCCAGCTTTTTTTGTGCATGCAGCGGAAGCTATGCACGGTGATTTAGGTATGTTAACTAAAAATGATGTCCTCGTAGCTATATCTTATTCAGGATCAGGTCCTGAACTTTTGTCAATCTTGCCAACTGCTAAAAGACTAGGTATAAAAATAATAGCTATTACAGGAAACATAAAGTCAGAAATAGCTAATCTATCTGATTCTATTTTAGATATAAACGTACAGCAAGAAGCATGTCCATTGAATCTAGCACCAACTGCTAGTACAACTGCAGCATTAGCACTAGGTGATGCTCTAGCGGTAGCATGCTTAGAACTTAGATGTTTTAATCTTAATGATTTTGCTAGATCTCACCCTGGTGGAACACTGGGAAGAAACTTGTTAACATTAGTTCAAGATATAATGCGACCCATAGAATTATTGCCAATAGTGCACCCAAGCTTATCAATACTTGAAGCATTAGATATAATATCAAGCAAAAATATGGGCATGGCGATAATTATTGATGATAATAAGATACCTCTAGGTATATTTACAGATGGAGACTTGAGACGATTATTGATAAAACATAAAGGTGATATTTGCAAAATTAGCATACTAAGTGGTATGAGTTCAAAACCATATTGCATACCACCTAGAGCTTTAGCCATAGAGGCTGCTAAAACAATGCATGAAAAACAAATAAATCAAATTATAGTACTAGATGAAGGCAGTTCATTAATAGGAGCTCTTCATATACATGATCTAATTAATGCAAAAATAATATAGCATGATATATCCAAAAGAATTTACAGAGATGTTATTGCAAGATATCCCAGAGAATATTATAAATTCTATTTCTAAAATTAAGCTTATGATTTTTGATGTAGATGGAGTATTTACTGATGGAAGCATGTTATACACTAAACATGGAGAACATGTAAAAAAATTTAATGCACTTGACGGGAAGGGAGTTCAATTGCTTATAAATAAAGGCATAGAAGTAGCTATTATATCTGGCAGGGAAAATGATGCAGTATTGTATAGAATGATTGAACTTGGAATCAAATTCATATATCAAAATGTTATTGCAAAACTAGATACAGTAATATCATTATCTAATATTTTAAACATTTCAATTAATAATATAGGATTCATGGGTGACGATATAATAGATATGGATGTTATGAATAAAGTTTCTTTCTCTGCAAGTGTTCCTAATGCACCTAAATATGTTCAGAGTATTGCTAACTGGGTATCAAAAAGCAATGGTGGTAATGGGGCAGTAAGAGAATGCTGTGATTTGATTCTAGCTGTTAAACAAAATTACTTGATTCATTATTAATTAATGGTAATACGTGCATACAGAGTTCTTACAATATTAATAATGCTATCTGTTTTTATTTTATTAGCGAATTTAAACTGGAATATACTATGTAGTAACTATCAAGTAGAACAAGCTGATAGCGAAACAATTGAGTACTATGGAAATAATTTTTTTGTTATAGAGATAGACGAGAATGATGAAACTGTGAAAATCATAAATGGGGAATCAGCATATAAAACAATTGATAATGAAACAGTAAAAATTAAAAATCCAAATATAATATTTAACAAAAAATAATAAACAATAGAATCATAAAAGATATTTATGATAAAAAAATCTGTTCTAGCTAGAGTAGGCATGCTTATCTCTATAGCAATAACGCTAATAATAAGAAGTGGCCCAGCAAATTCAAAAAGCCTAGAAATATTTTCACAAAATAAACCAAGTCTAAAACTATCGTCTAATGAGCTAATTTATAATGATTCAATCAATGGATATCTTTTGCTAAGCAATATGCTAATAGAATATGGAACAATTAGTATTAAGTCAGATAACTTTGTTATATACACCAATAACTACGATATAAATAATTCTATAGTTTTGTCTATAGTGGCTAAGAATACAATAAATGAGATATTTTCTAAATTTTGTATCTTTAATCAACATGAATTAGTTATTGAAAGCAAAATAATTGAATGTAATGGCTCAATGAATGAGATTAAAATTACAGATGTTATCATCAAAAACATGGATGACAAAACACCTTTGTGTTGTATCATAGCCCCAACTATAGTAATCAATACAAAAAATGGAACATTTAAAGCATATAAAGTAGATAATAATAAAGTCAGGGTAATGATTCCCTCTATTTTAGATTTCAAGAAATTCAAACCTATTGAGTAAAATAACATTAGAATGCTTACAAATATTATAAACAATTGTAAAAACAATTATTCAATACTAAAAGCAAATAATATTAAAAAATCATACAATGGGAGAGATACGGTTAAAGATATTTCTCTATATGTGAAAAACAGCGAGATTGTTGGTTTGCTAGGTCCTAATGGCGCAGGTAAAACAACTAGTTTCTATATGATTCTAGGAATAATACCTGTTGATTCTGGATCTATAGAAATAGATGAGGAAAATATAACAAATTTACCCATATATAAACGATCATTATTAGGAATATCGTATTTACCACAAGATGCCTCAGTATTCCGTGGATTAAATGTAGAAAATAATATTAAAGCTATTTTAGAGATTCAAAAAAGAAATGGGAAAAAACTATCCAAAATAGAAATTAATGAATATACAAATACACTACTCGATCAGTTACAGATTTCAAATATTCGTCGTAATATGGCAATATCACTATCAGGTGGTGAGCGACGCAGGGTAGAAATAGCAAGGGTTCTAGCAACAGAACCAAGATTCATACTGTTAGACGAACCATTTGCAGGAGTTGACCCAATATCCATACTAGAAATACAAAAAATTATTGTCTTCTTAAAATCTCGTAACATAGGAATACTTATTACAGATCATAATGTTAGAGAAACTTTAGGGATATGTGATAGAGCCTATATAATAAACGAAGGTAGTGTCATATCTAGTGGGAGACCAGATAAAATTATAAATAATGAATTAGTTAGAAAGGTATACTTAGGAGATAAATTCAACATGTAAATGTTGTTTCCATTCTTTATTAAGCATAGAATATCAGTTCACTCTCAGAATAACAGGAGAATGTTATGGATCTAAATATAATAGGTCGTAACGTAGAGATAACTACGGCAATGAATGAGTATATATCGAAAAAGTTAAGTAACACCTTACTTAGAATTGATAGCGAATTATATGCTAGTGTTTCTGTTTATATAGAGCACTCACAACATAATATAGAAATAAATATTAGACATATAAATAGAACTATATTACATTGCAAATCATCTGATACCAACCTATATGATGCAGTGGATAGTTTAGCGGAAAAAGTAAATAGACAACTTGTTAAACTAAAAGAAAAAGAACAAGAAAAATTTTTCTAATTATTTATGCATTAAGATAATTGTCAATAATCTTGCATTTTTTATTTTATTTAGTTACCAAATAACTGAATTGTAAATCAGTTATCGATTCTAACTATGACGAGATTATAATTATTGTGGATATTTTTCATTAACGATAAATTTAACAATACATTTAGGTATGCTACCAACACTACAAGAATTAGTTCAGGATAATAATGAGAAAATAAAATTTCAATGGATAGCAGGACAGTCGTCCTCTAATCGATTAATATCAGATGAAGATACTTCTGCTGCTAATATTGTTGGACACCTGAATCTTATTCATCCATCTAGAATACAAATTTTTGGATTGGAAGAGATGGACTATTACATCCGTCTTGAAAAAAGTAGACAAATAAACTACATAAAAGAATTATACAATGGGAAATCTCCTGCTATTTTAATAGCAAATAATCTACAGGCTCCTCAAATTTTAATTAATAACTGTAGTCAATATAACATACCTCTGTTGTCAACTCACATAGATGCAGCAAAACTAATAGATATTCTGAGAGTGTATATTAGTAAAAAACTGGCACCTATTGAGACTATTCATGGTGTATTCTTAGACGTATTCGGCATAGGGGTACTCATTACCGGCAAATCAGGGCTTGGAAAAAGTGAGCTGGCTCTCGAGCTTATATCACGAGGCCATGTATTAATAGCAGATGATGTTGTGGAATTGTTTCAGGTTGCTCCAAGTATTGTAGAAGGTAAATGTCCAGCATTATTGCAAAATTTACTAGAAGTTCGAGGACTTGGGCTATTAGACATAAGAACAATATTTGGAGAAATTGCTGTACGCCATAAAATGAGATTGAAACTTGTGGTTAATTTAACAAAACAGTCTAGCAATGATACTAGTTTTGAAAGACTTCCTCTGCAAAAAGTAGTTACTCAAAATATCCTTGGAATACCTATAAGGTCTGTCACTATACAGGTTGCTGCTGGCAGGAATCTCGCGGTTATAGTTGAGGCTGCTGTAAGGAATACTATTCTACAAATGCGAGGTATAGACACACTTGGTGATTTTATAGAACGACAAACTATTGCAATATTAAGTAACAACACATAGATTTCTATTGTAATGATTGAAATAAGATTATTTTTATAACATAATTACCATGCAAAAAGTCATTATTGAAATGCTAGAGCATTATAGATATAGAATGTCCTGTTGAGCTATAAAAGTTACCATGAAATGCTACTTGAATTTTAGGTAAAATTTATACTTTGTGTTTGATATATAAAATATATCATTAATAAAATAGAAAAATAGCTTTAATAATCAAAAAATAAAACTGAATCCTTATCTGAATGAACTTAACTAGAAAAAGATTATTCTTTAGTTAAGAAAACAAAAACATATAATTAACATATCTAAAGAAATATATTAGTTAACAATTTGACAGTTAACGAAATGAACGTGAGGATATTGAGAGTTTATTTATATAAGACATAATTTAATATTTATATTATTCGTCAAATTGACTAGCATAACAGTAGCCAAGATGAGCAACGAACAGCTTAAATTAATATTATAAAGAAAAAGTTGAAGATAAAAAATTTGCAAACTTACTTTTAATATATTAAATAAATGATTCACCATGTTCCCATTCTGCAAGGCATTTAGAATTTTTAGAACAATCTGTGTATAAATGCCCTTCATGGTTAAGCAATTGTTGTTTTCTACTTAAACCACCAGAGAATCCAGATAATTCTGTATTTATAGCAACAACTCTGTGACATGGGTTTAATATTAAAATCGGATTATGACTAATTGCTTGTGAAACTGCTCGATATGATTTAGGTCTTCCTAAGAAGCAAGAAAATTCTTTATAGCTTATCGTATTTCCGAATCGTAAAAATCTCAGATTGCTCCACACTGATTTTTGAAAATCAGTACCGTAAAACTTTAAAGGCAAGTCAAAATCAAATCTTTCTTTTCTGAACCATTGATTCAATTGATTAATAGCAATATTAAGTACAGGTGAAACTCCAAGTTTTAAAACATAATGGTTCTTAATATTATTAGTAAAAATACTATCCATATCACAGAATGAAACACTAATGATACTATCATTTACAGAAACTAGCTTAATAGTACCCATAGGGCTTTCAAAAAAACAGTAAAACATATACTCTCTTTCTTCAATCATGATCATCATTCCCCACTAGATTTAAGTTTAATAGCTTTGTTATAAAGAAATTTTCTTGAGATTCCAGTCGATCCAGATACAACTCTAGCTGCTTCAGATAAAGTCATGTAGCTAAGTAAACTTTTTATTAATTCGTCAATGTTTATTAGTACATCTGTTTCTATATCTTTAGATTCATTACTATGAAGAATAAGAACAAATTCACCTCTAAAATAATCAGAGTTGGCTGATAATAACCTAGAAGTTTCACCAAGAGAGATCGTATCTATTTTCTCGAATTTTTTAGTAAGCTCCTTTGCTATTGTAAGGATTCGCTCATCACCGCATATTTTTCTTAAGTCTTCTAAACTATCTATTATCCTATGAGAAGATTCGAATATTATTACTGGGAATTTTTTATTGCTCCATTCCTTAAACCAAAGTAATCTTTGACTTCGTTTAGATGGCACAAAACCAGCAAAAGCATATGAAGGATTCTCATCTGTAGTAACTCCACTACTCATAAGTGCAGCAGTAACAGAACTAGCACCTGGAATCGGTATAATTCTATAACCATAAGATCCAACTTCCGATATAATTCTAGATCCTGGATCACTTATGCCAGGGGTGCCTGCATCTGATACTAAAGCAACTCTTTTTCCAGAACCTAAGTACTGACAAATTTTCCTAGATGCTTCCAATTCATTATGCCGATGTGCTGAGATTAATTTGTTTTCTATCCCATAAAACCTCAATAAATGATAACTGACCCTGGTATCCTCTGCAGCAATTAAATCAACCATGGATAATGAATAAATAGCTCTAAAACTTATATCGGATAAATTTCCAATAGGAGTTGACACTATATAAAGAGTAGATATAGGCCAATCTTGCATAGCAACTTGTTCTATAGCAAATTTAAAATCCATGTTTTTTAAAAAATCTGTCTTATCCATATTTGATTATGTACAATTTAAAGTTGAAAAAATACAATAAAAAATTCTCTAATAAAATAAATACTAACTAATAACTTAAGCAAATAAAGAATCACATCAAAATACCTAAAACATCAAAATACCTAAAAATGAAAAATTTTATATTAGTATTAACTGTTACTGTAATGTTATCTGGTTGTACCCCTGTATTAATAGGAGGAGCTACTATAACAACTATGTCAATAATGTTAGACAGAAGAACCGTTGGGACGCAACTTGAAGATCAAATTATTGAATTAAAAATCAAAAAAGGAATTTGCAATTATTTAACTGATATACATTCAGCTCGGATTTTAGTGAAATCATATAATCGAAGAGTTCTCTTAACTGGAGAAGTTGAGAATATTATACACATCTCTAACATAAACAAAATAGCAAATTCTGTAGATAATATAGAATCAATAATAAATCAAATAAAAGTGGAACAAGCTCCAACTTTTCGAATGGCTTTTTATGAAAAATGGATTTATTCTAAAATAAAAGCATCATTAATAAATAATAAAAATATACAATCAGGAACTATATCTATTATCATTGATAGAGGAACAGTATTCCTAATGGGACTGGTTACTAGATATGAGGGGAATGAAGCTGCAATGACAGCCTCAAAAATTCACGGTGTTAAACAAGTAGTAAAACTATTTGAATATATAGACAAAAAAGCAACTAATATTGGATACAAAACTCTAAATGTTAGATAATGTGATTGTTAAATAATCACTAATTATTATAGAGTGAAAGTTGGAGTCTTTTGAGAACGCTAAAAAGATTAAGATTAAAGCCATACACCTAATAAAATAAAGTTACTATGATCAACATATCCAATAATGCAAATTATAAAATCTCTTCAGATGTGAAAGCAACTGTTCTTTCAGAGGCTCTACCATATATAAGAAAATTTCATGGAAAAACCATTGTGATTAAGTATGGTGGTAATGCAATGACAGATTACCATCTGCAGAGGACTGTTGCTCATGATCTAGTGCTCTTAAAACTAGTAGGATTAAATCCAGTTGTGATTCATGGTGGTGGACCACAAATAGATGCAGCATTAAACAAAGTAGGCAAGAAATCTATATTTGTTCAAGGAATGAGAATTACAGACAGTGAAACAATGGAAATTGTAGAATGGGTTTTAGGTGGCCAAGTACAACAAGACATTGTCATGATGATAAATGAATTTGGTGGTAAAGCTGTAGGCTTAACAGGAAAAGATGGAGCCATGATAAAAGCCAAAAAAAAGCTTATTCCTGATATTAACAATCCATCAGAACTAATAGACATTGGATTTGTCGGAGAAGTACATTCTATAGATCCTTCAATCATCATTGCGCTTCAGGATGATCAATTTATACCAGTAATTTCTTCAATAGGTTATGGCGAAGATAATGAAGCATACAATATAAATGCTGATATAGTAGCAGGAAAGATCGCAGAGATTCTTAAAGCCGAGAAACTTGTTATGATGACAAACATACCTGGAGTATTGGATAAAAAAGGACAATTATTACGTTCATTATCATCACAAACTATAGATAAATTATTTGCTGATGGTACAATCTCTGGAGGAATGATACCAAAAATATCATCTTCTTTAGAAGCTACAAGGAATGGGGTAAACTCTGTTCATATAATAGATGGTCGTGTACCACACTGCCTATTGCTTGAGTTGCTGACTGATCAAGGGGTAGGAACGATGATTTATTAAGAAATAGACTTAATAATAAAATAAAAAATTGATAAGTAGTGTAAATAAGTAATATAGTATAGTTTTAATTGTATTTTTTTATATAGCTGAATTGGAGAATGAGAATGGTGAAGTCAAAATTATATCCTCCTACCCCAGCTGTTGCTAGCTGTATTCCAAAGGGTTTATTATTTGGAATACTTGCTCTCGTTGGGGTACTTTTTCTGCCACTATCTGGTGATCTGCCTTTGGCTGGGCATCGGATGTTGGCAATATTAGCCTTTGCTGTAGTCGTTTGGGTTACAGAAGCAGTTTCTTATGAAGCAAGTGCCATTATGATTACAGTTTTAATGGCGTTCTTAATTGGAACATCTCCATCTATAGATAATCCAAATGTAGTTTTCGGAACTGCCTCTGCTATGGGATTAGCATTATCAGGATTTTCTAATTCTGCTCTGGCATTGGTGTGGGGAGCATTGTTTATTGCAGCTGCTATGACTTTTACTGGTCTTGACAAGCGCATAGCTCTATTCACATTGTCAAAAGTTGGTACTAGCACAAAAAGTATAATGATCGGCTGTATTGCTGTTACAATTATACTAAGTTTGGCGGTACCTAGCGCAACTGCTCGTAGTGCTGCTGTTGTACCTATTATGATGGGTATAATAACATCTTTTGGTTTAAATAAACGTTCCAATATAGCAGCTGGTATAATGATAGTTGTTGCTCAAGGCACTGGTATATGGAATATCGGAATAAAAACAGCATCAGCTCAGAACTTACTGACTGCTGGTTTTATGAATAAAATGCTAGGAGAAAATGTAGCTTGGTCAGATTGGTTTCTTGCTGGAGCTCCATGGTCTGCATTGATGTCTGTATTTTTGATTGCATTAGTTTTAAAAATGTTGCCTCCTGAACCAGATGGTATAACAGTTGGTAAAGAAGCAGTAGAGAAATCTCTATTAGAGCTAGGACCAATGCCTACTCAACAAAAGAAATTGTTAGCAATATCAATGCTACTATTGTTCTTTTGGGCAACTGAAGGAAAAATACACAGTTTTGATACAACATCAACAACTTATATAGGCTTAGTTCTATTGATTTTACCAGGATTTGGTGTTATGTCTTGGAAAGATGTGCAAACACGCATACCTTGGGGTACTGTTATAGTATTCGGGATTGGTGTCAGCCTTGGTTCTGCGCTGCTTACAACACATGCCGGTCAATGGTTGGGAAATAAAGTTGTTCTCAATACTGGAATAGATCAACTTGGTTCTGTTGGAATATTTGCGGTGCTAGCTGCCTTTTTGATAATAATACACCTTGGATTTGCTAGCGCTACAGCTTTAGCTTCTGCCTTATTGCCAATAATAATATCTATGCTAAATACAATGCCTGGTGATCTTAATAGGGCTGGCATAACAATGTTGTTAGGTTTTGTAATAAGTTTTGGATTTATTCTGCCTGTAAACGCACCTCAAAATATGATATGTATGGGTACTGAGACTTTTAATGCAAAACAATTTGCTAAAGTTGGTATAGTATTAACCGTTGTAGGTTATCTATTAATGGTATTGTTCAGCCTTACATACTGGCGTTGGTTAGGTTGTCTATAAGCCGAAAAATTATGAAACTTAATATCAATCAAGCTATTAATTTTGGCAAGGATATATTGATAGCACAGGGTGTTCCTGTTGATATAGCACTAGATGTTTCACAACATCTAGTTAGCTCTGATCAAGTGGGGTATACCAGTCATGGGTTATCAATACTACCTACATACTATAAGGTACTATCTAATGGATTTCTGAATCCCAAAGGCAGACCAGAATTAATAAATGATCAAGGTGTTGTTTTAGGATTTGATGGTTGCAGGGGATTTGGACAACATGTTGGCAAAGTGGCTGTACAAGAAGCTATAGAAAATACTAGGAAATACGGTCAGTGTACATTTACTATAAGAAATGCACATCATTTAGGACGTATGGGATTCTATGGAGAAATGGTGTCAAAAGCCGGTATGATATTCCTCGCTTTTACAAATGTAATAAATAGAGAGCCAACCGTAGCTCCATATGGCGGTAAGGAAGCTCGAATGACTACCAATCCTTTATGTTTTTCTATACCTTTATCTGATAAGTATCCACCATTGATAGTAGATATGGCAACAAGCTCTATGGCTATAAATAAAGCTCGGGTTCTTGCTACTAAAGGCATGAAAGCTGAATTTGGATCTTTAATAGATGCATCAGGAAATCCAACAGATGATCCTAATGCTCTTTTTACTAACCCTCCCGGAGCCTTATTACCTTTTGGTGCACATAAGGGTTATGCTTTAGGTCTAGTAGCAGAATTATTAGCCGGCATACTTACTGGAGGTGGCACTATTCAGCCTAAAAATCCTAGACGTGGGGCTGCTATGAATAATATGTTTGCAATAGTAATAGATCCTAGCAGGGTTGACTCTAATAGTGAATGGATTAAAGATGAGACTAATGCATATGTGGAATATCTACACTCATGCCCTCCTCAACCAGGAGTCGAAAGAGTACAGTATCCAGGAGAATTTGAATCTGTTAACAGATTCAAAAATAAAGATTCTGTGGAATTTGAATATTCGATCTGGGAGAATATATATCAACTAGCGGATAAATTAGGTGTAAAAATACCTAATTAATAAAATAACTTATCCTTGTAAAAGGTGTGCCTGCAAAAATATGCACACCTTTTATTATTTTTCTATTGTTCTTCCTATATTCATTAATATACCACATGCTATACACATAGTTAGCAAAGCAGATCCACCATAACTCATGAAAGGGAGAGGAACTCCTACTACCGGTAATATGCCAGTAACCATTCCAATATTGACAAATACATATATGAAAATCATCATGGTTATAGACCCTGCTAACAATCTAGAAAATTGAGAATTAGCCTGTATAGAAATCAAAAATCCTCTAAAAATTAAAAGACTATATAAAATTAATAAAAATATACAACCATATAACCCAAACTCTTCAGCATAAACAGCAAAAATAAAATCTGTACTGCGCTCAGGTATAAAATCTAAATGTGTTTGTGTCCCTAACATATAACCTTTACCATACAGTCCTCCTGATCCTATAGCAATAATAGATTGTATAGTATGAAAACCTCTCCCTAAAGGGTCAGAATTAGGATTTAATAAAGTACAAATTCTATTTTTTTGATAGTCATGTAATAGCAACCAAGTAACATCATCTGCACATAAAGTGTCTTCATAATATAGAAGATATGAGATAACAAAAGTAAAAGTTAAAAAAATAGGTAGTATTATCTTGAATGACAATCCAGCGAAATAGATTACAGAAATACCGGCTCCGAATACTAATAAAGCAGTTCCTAAATCAGGTTGTATAACTATTAAAAAACAAGGAATTATTAGAATTAAAGATGAAATTAAAAAACTTCTAAAACTTAAATATGGCTTATCTTGAGCATCAAAGAAATAAGAAATCATCATTGGTACAGCAATTTTTAGAATTTCTGATGGTTGAATGCGAATAAAACCTAAACTTAACCAACGTGTTGCCCCTTTAACTGTTTCTCCAAAAAATTCTACACACAACAGCAAAACAATACCTAGTATATAAAAAGGTATAGAAAAATTTCTTAGTAAATATGTAGGCATGAATGCTATTAAGAACATTACAAATAATGAAAATAAAAAATGATCAAACTGCCCCAAAAAACGACTACTAGAAGATCCAGCAGCAGAATATATAACCGCCATATCGATTGCCATAAAAGCTATTAATATAAGCAATAAATAAAGATCTACGCAATTAATTATCTTCTGTGAGATAAGAATATAAAAATTCTTTAGCATGGATATTTCCTTATATTAGATAGATCTATATCTAATCAATTCTTATGTTCTTTCTGCAATAACCAATAATCAAATATTTTACGGGCTATAGGAGCTGCTTCTTTAGATCCCCAGCCAGCATTTTCTACAATTATAGCTACAGCAATTTGCGGATTATTTGCTGGTGCAAATCCAATAAAAATAGCATGATCCCTAAGATTTTCATTAATATCATTCATGCAATACCTTCCCCCTTTTAAACTATATACTTGTGCTGTACCTGTTTTGCCTGCTACTAAATATGGAGCATTTTGAAACGATTTTTTTGCTGTGCCGAAATGAGCAACTTCTATCATTGAATTTTTTATAAAATCGATATTATCTTGCTTAAGAGGGATATTTATACCGGCTTTATTAGTATTAAAACCGGTAACTCTTATAAAATCATCATGATTATTTCTAGTAGCGATTGCTAAATGTGGTTTTATATATACTCCATCATTTGCTAATGTGGCAGTTGCTTGAGCAAGTTGTAAGATAGTAAACGAATTATATCCTTGACCAACCATTAAGGAAATTGTATCCCCTGTGTACCATTTTTGAAGTTTTTTATCTTTATATCTCTTATATTTCCACTCAGTTGATGGCAATATTCCTCTCTTCTCTCCATCCAAGTCAATACCTGTTGTCTGACCAAATCCAAATTGTTTTATAAAATCATGCAGTGTATCGACATCAATATCTAATCCTAAAGAATAGAAATAAGTATCGGAAGAAACGACAATAGCCTTATTCATATTGACCATACCGTATGCTACACTGCCAGGGTTTCTAAATCTGTGTCCTTTAAATTCAAAATAACCAGGGTCAAATACCTCATCTGATATTTTTTTCTTGTTAAGCTCTAATGCAGCTAAAGCTATAAATGGCTTATATGTAGATCCAATTGGATATGTTCCGTGTAATACTCTATTCATTAGAGGATAATCTAAAGAATTGTTTAGAGAATTCCAACTATCAGAACCTATCCCATCTACAAACAAATTTGGATTGAAAGATGGTTTTGATACTAATGCTAAAATCTCACCATTAGTAGGATTAATTGCTACTAATCCTCCTTTCCTATTCCCAAAAACTTCTTCTGCTATTTTCTGTAACTTAATATCAATAGATAAAAAAATATCAGAACCAGCTATAGGATCAATAGATCTTATTTTGCGTACAGGTTTACCAGTAACAGTAATTTCTAACTCATCTAAACCAGTATGACCATGTAAAACATCTTCATATACTTTTTCAATTCCTTTTTTCCCTATTAAATCTGATCCCCTATAGTTACCTATTTTGCCAGCTTTTTCTAAATTTTCAATTTCCTTGTAAGATATTTTTCCAACATAACCTAAAACATGAGCTGCTAGATCTTTATTAGGATATTCTCTTAATAATCTAGCTTTTAACTCTAATCCAGGAAAATTAAAATAATGAGCAGCAAACCAAGATGCTTTATAATCATCCAGTTTATTGCAGACTGTTATAGGTTTATAACCATTAGTTTCTGATATTTTTTTCTTTAGAGTTCTAATATCATTTGGATTAAAACATATTATAGGTTTTAATTTCTCTATAATTTCATTTAAATTTCCAGCTATAGCCGGAATTATATCTATTGTATAGGTGTAACTATTACAAGCTAATACTTCACCGTTGCGATCGAAAATCTCACCCCTTTTCGAGGGAATTGGAACTATAGCTATACGATTTTTATCAGCACTCTTCGATAAGCCATCATAGCGACTAATCTGCAATATCCATAATCGACAAAAGAGCAAAAAGAAACAAAAAATTGCAAATGCATAACCTATTAGCACCCTTACATAAAATTTATTCCTCTGTTGATTTGAGTTATTAATATCTATCATAAATATTTAAAAATCAGTTAGCTTAAGGTATATCAGAATCTACCTGGGTGCGTTTATATTTTAGCAAAACACAACCTATAATTGGCCATATTATAGAAATAAAAATAGTGTCTAATATTAACAACCAACCAATCCAATATCCATTAATCCAAGAAACAAATAAACTTTTAACAAATTTAGAAATGAAAAATATTGGTAGCAAATGTAATGACTGACTCAATATATCAAAACATAATAACCTTCTGTGTAGAAAAAGTGAAAAATATGCTATTAGTAAGTATTCCAGAGCACTACTACCCATAATTAGAGACTGTTGCACATCGATTAATATACTAAAAAAGAATGCCGTCAATAATCCTATTTTAGAAGATTCGTAAATACACCAAAAAGATATAACGATAATCGGCAAATCCAGGAAAATTCTACAAGGCAATAAAGACATAATCCAAGATGCAACTATTGTAAGATATATGAATTGTGATTCTATAGGCTCCATCATTTTAGTGTTATCAACATTTGTTGGTATGCCTATATTTCTGTATTTCTTATTTATGCTCATAAATACAACTACTCATTAGCACTATTTACATCAACCTGAAGCACTATAAAGTGACGATACCTTTCATGTTGAGCTAAGTTATTAGATATAGCTCTATAATAACCTGTTGATTTATCAATTTCTATCTTAGTAATTTCAGCAACAGGCAAGCCAGCTGGAAATATTCCACCAATCCCACTAGTAATTAATTTATCACCTTCTCTTATATCAACATTCCCTAATAAATAACGAACTTCTATTTTCCCTGATTCTGCACCAAAAGATATTAATCTCAGTCCGTTTCTACTTACCTGTACAGGTATGGCAATACCGTTATCAGATATAAGAGCAACCTCAGAAGTCATTGGAGTAACTCGTATAATTTGACCAACGAGACCAGATTCATTTATAACTGGCATTCCAGGTAATATTCCAGAATTACTACCTTTATTAAAAACTAGACGCCTATTAAAAGAATTGACAGTGTCGTAAAGAATTTCTACCACAACAGAAGGCTGTTGAATACTCTCTTGTATTCCTAATAAATTACGCAACTGATTGTTTTCTATAAGCAATTGAGCCATGCGAGTAGTAACCTGAGCCAATTCGATGCGTTGTTTTTGCAAAAATTCATTTTCCTTTCTTACAATACTAGCTGAATTCATGTAAGAATTTACCTGAACGATAACATCTCTTGGAGCAACTACAGTACGCTGAAATGGATATATAGCAATGGCTACAACCCTACGAAATGGCTCAATAAACCGATAATGACTATCAATCATTAAAAGCAATAAAGCCAATATCATTAGAAATAACAATCTTAACTCTAAAGATATCCTCTGTCTAAAAAGAGTAGGAACCTCATGAGATTTCATATTTCCTCAGTAAAACAATAAGTACACTATGAATTACAGTTATTAATCATTTATGAAAATTGATCCTAACTTTTCAAGATGCTCTAAAGCTTCTCCACAACCGCGGACAACACATGTTAATGGATCCTGCGCTACAACGACAGGTAGTCCAGTCTCTTCTTGAAGCAAGCGATCAAGATCCCTCAATAAAGCACCTCCTCCTGTAAGAGAAATACCTTTATCAGTTATATCGGCACCTAACTCTGGTGGTGTTTGTTCTAGTGCTATTTTAACGGCAGATACTATCTGATTTAATGGGTCTGTCAATGACTCTAGTATTTCATTAGAAGAAACAGTAAAACTTCGAGGCACTCCTTCTGCCAAATTTCGACCTTTAACCTCAATTTCTTTAATATCCGAACCAGGAAAAGCAGATCCTATATGCTTCTTTATCAATTCTGCTGTTGGTTCACCAATTAACATGCCGTAATTACGGCGAATGTAATTAACAATAGATTCATCAAATTTATCTCCGCCAACTCTAACAGAACCTTTATATACCATACCACCCAAGGAAATTATAGCAACTTCCGTAGTTCCGCCACCTATGTCAACTACCATAGATCCACTGGCATCAGAAACAGATAAACCAGCTCCAATAGCAGCTGCCATCGGTTCCTCTATAAGGTAAACATGAGATGCCCCTGCCCCAAGAGCTGATTCACGAATAGCTCGTCTCTCTACCTGAGTTGAACCACACGGGACACAAACTATAATCCTAGGACTAGGTGCCAACATATTTCGTGGATGCACCATACGAATAAATTGCTTTAACATTTGTTCAGTAACAGTAAAATCTGCTATAACCCCATCCTTCATTGGTCTTATAGCCTCCATATTACCAGGCACTCTCCCCAACATCTGTTTAGCTTCATGTCCAACAGCCTGAATGATTTTTTTTCCATGAGGTCCACCATCATGGCGAATCGCAACAACTGATGGCTCATCAAGTACAATACCTTTACCTCTAACATAAATAAGAGTATTGGCAGTGCCAAGATCAATTGCCATATCACTAGAGAAATAACTACGTAGAAATCCAAACATTAATATCTAGCTTATTAAAAAATATTTAAAAAACCTATTATTGTTAAAATTCAAAAATTAATTATTGTCTAAACAAACATGAGTAAACTATAATTATCAATCTTATAATAGGCAGCCTTTTATCAGGTACAATAATAAAATACCAGATTATAAGTAACATTTTAACACATACAGAATCTTTTATGACACTTGACAAACATGATGTGGCGAATATTGCGAAATTAGCAAAAATCGAACTTAGTAAAGAGCAATGTGCCGATACTACTAATAAATTAAATGAGAGTTTAACTATTATTGAACTTATAAAAAAAGTAGAAAACAAGAGCAATGAACTTCTTGTACATCCTATATCAATACATGAAGAAATATCTATGTTTCTTAGAAAAGATACGTCTATTGATGAATGTTCAGATAATTTTATGGAAAAAGTTATTAAAAACGCTCCTCAATTCGAAGATAACATGTTCTTAGTTCCTAAAATAGTTGAGTAGATTATGACGAAACCACTATTACACACACAATTTGAGGGAATATCATCACTGCGCCAAGCTATCATTAATGGTGATATAAGTTCTGTAGAGCTAGCAAGAAGTTGTTTAGATACTATAGAGTCTCTATCTATAATAAATGCTTTCCTAGATATAAGACCGGAAATTACTATAGCCCAAGCAAAAAAGGTAGATAACGAGATTTCAAAAGGTTTGATTAAGCCTTTATCAGGAATCCCAATCGCCCATAAAGATGTTTTTGTTACAACTGACTGGTATACAACATCTGCCAGCAGAATGCTACATAGATATCTCAGCCCATTTAACGCAACTGTTGTAGAAAGGCTTAGCAATGCTGGTGCAGTATCATTAGGAAAATTAAATTGTGATGAATTCGCTATGGGATCAACAAATGAGAACTCTGCATATGGCTCAGTTGCTAATCCTTGGGATTACAGTAAGGTTCCTGGTGGATCATCGGGAGGCTCCGCTGCTGCTGTAGCAGCAGGGATGGTTGCAGCTACGACTGCTACTGATACAGGTGGATCAGTAAGACTGCCAGCGGCACTATGTGGTGTAAGTGGAATAAAACCAACATATGGTTCTACATCGAGATACGGTATAATTGCATTTGCATCTAGCCTAGATCAAGCTGGAATAATTGCAAAGAGCAGTGAAGATTTACTAGACATCTTGGATATAATAACAGGATTCGATGGTAAGGATGCTACCTGTCTGGAGAAATTTAACAATATTGAGAATCGACCAGGCAGAATACGTGCAGATTTTGATAATCATGTCAATAAATTTAATAAAAATAATAGTTTTCCTTTAAAGGGAATAAGGATAGGTCTACCTAAAGAATTTTTTGGAGACAATCTTTCTGAGGAAGTTTTAAAATCGGTTACAAAAGCAATACGTGATTTTGAAAATCTTGGGGCATCTATCGTTACAATCTCATTACCATGTACTGAACTAACAATACCAACTTACTACGTCATAGCTTCATCTGAAGCATATAGTAATCTTTCTAGATTTGATGGGGTGCGTTATGGCCATAGAACAAAAAACTATAAAAACATAGATGAAATGATCACAAGATCTAGAGCTGAAGGTTTTGGTTTAGAAGTAAAACGCCGTATATTGCTAGGGGCGCATATGTTATCTAGTAAAAATTATGAAGAATTTTACTTAAAAGCTCAAGGCACTAGAAGAATCATCGCTCAGGATTTCAAAGAATCATTATTGACTGAATGTGATGTTATCATGGGTCCAGTTTCTCAAAAAGCAGCAAAAAGCATAGGGGAAGACTCAAGTAATATCAATGATTGGTTAGGTGATATGTATACATTGGGAGCAAGCTTAGCAGGACTACCTGCAATGTCTATACCCTGTGGATTCGATAGTAATAAAAATCTTCCTATTGGATTACAAATTATTGGAAATTACTTTGATGAGGGATTAATATTAGCATTGTCTGATTGTTACCAACATATTACTAACTGGCACAAACAATATCCAAAAGTATAAGGCATAAAAATATGAAATCTGGATGGGAAATAGTCATAGGTTTAGAAACACACGTACAACTCGCTACAAGCTCTAAGATATTTTCTAGCAGTAGTACATTATTTGGATCAAAACCAAACAAACAAGCAAATGAAATAGATATGGCTCTTCCAGGGAGCATGCCATCATTAAATTCTAAGGCAGTTGAATATGCCATAAAATTTGGTCTGGCGGTAGGAGCTACTATATCAAAAAATTCTGTATTTGAGAGAAAACACTATTTCTATCCAGATCTACCTAAAGGCTACCAGATTAGCCAATTTAGAAATCCTATAATAAAGAATGGCTCAATCTCATTTTGCATAGATGGAGAAGAGAAGGAAGTTAAATTAATACAAGCGCATTTAGAAGAAGATGCTGGTAAATCCTTACATAAAAATTACAATAGTGGAATAGATCTTAATCGAGCTGGAGTACCTTTGTTAGAGATAGTTACAGAACCAATAATGAGATCTGCTAAAGAAGCATATATGTATGCAAAAACTCTACATAACTTGGTTGTTTGGTTAGGGATATGTGATGGCAATCTACAAGAAGGATCCTTTAGGTGTGACGCAAATGTTTCTGTTCGCAGATCAGGTAGCACTACTCTAGGAACAAGAACTGAAATTAAAAATTTGAACTCATTCAGATTCTTAGAGAAAGCTATTATTTTTGAATCCAACAGGCAAACTCAGTTAATTGAAGATGGTGGCTATGTAATACAGGAAACAAGATTATATGACTCTGAGAATGATGAGACCAGAAGCATGCGAACAAAAGAAAGTGCAACTGATTATCGATATTTTCCTGACCCTGATCTACAAATACTAAATATATCTAATGAATATATAGAAAAATTAAAAAATATGCCAGAACTTCCTTCTAATAAAAGAAAGAGATTTGAATCTAATTATTATATTTCCAGAGAAGAATCCTTGCAGATGACTATTAATATACAGACATCTGAATATTTCGAATCTGTTGTAAAACTTATTCCAAAAAACAGTGGGAAAATTGCTGCGAACTTCATAAGCCAAGAATTAAGTACTCTTATGAATCGAGATAATAAAAAAATCAGTGACATTAAAATCACAAGTAATATACTAGCCTTACTAATAAATAGAGTGATAGATGGCTCAATATCTAATAAAAACGCAAAATATGTTTTATCAATTATGTGGGAAAAAGATCAATATGATATTGACAGAATCATAAAAGAAGAAGGTCTAGATCAGATAAAAGATGTATCTATAATTATAGAAATGATAGATAGTGTCATATCAGACAATAAACATGTAGTAATGGAATATTTATCTGGAAAAGAAAAAGCATTCAATTCGTTAGTAGGTAAAGTAATGAAAACAAGTAATGGCAGGATCAATCCCAGTAATATAAACACTATATTGAATGAAAGAATAGAAATTTTTAAAAAGTTAGATTCATATAACACAAAATCTTGTTAGAGAATCCCATATTTTTCACGGTATTGCGTAATTCTCTCACGATGTGTAGATAGATTTATATCATTCATAACATTAGAAAATATATCATTTAAAGAAGCTATGCTAATAACTGGTATATTATAAGTTTCTACAACTTCCTGTACTGCTGATCTCTTAGAATGAGTATTATTATCAATAGAGCACTCCATTCTATCAAGAGCAATCAGCATAGCAACAGGTTCTGCGCCTGACTGTTTTATTATATTTATCGATTCTCTTGCTGAAATTCCTGAAGTAATAACATCATCTATTATTACGACTTTGCCTTTCAATTGAGATCCTATTAACAATCCACCTTCACCATGAGACTTTGTTTCTTTTCTGTTAAATGAAAACGGAATATCTTTTTTCAGCATTAATGAATAATTAATTGCTGTCGAGATTACTAAAGGTATTCCTTTATAAGCAGGACCAAATATCATGTCGAATACAATCCCTGAGTTGACTAAAGCATTTGTATAAAATCTTGATAATTGACTAATGCTATAACCACTATCAAAACACCCAATATTAAAAAAATATGGACTATTTCTATCAGATTTAGTTTTAAAATCGCCAAAACGTAGTGCTTTGCAATGCAATGCAAATTTCACAAAATTAACTGAATTGTTCTCTATAGTGACCATATTACAATAAACCTTTATAATGTTGAAAATAATTTACAAAACAAAAACTAATAAAGTAAAGTAATTAAGTTTACTATTATACGAAGAAAAGGTTAAATTTGTTAAAAATAACTTCCATAAATCTTAATGGGATAAGATCATCGATCCGCAAAGGATTCATAAAATGGTTAAATATTTATGAACCTGATATTGTCTGCATGCAGGAAACTAGAATTTCTTACAATGATCTTAATAATGAGATTATTAACCCATCACCATATGAAGGATATTTTTTTTGTGCCGATAAAAAAGGGTACAGTGGAGTAGGAATCTATTCAAAAATAAGACCGAGAAATATCATAAATGGCATAGGAAACAAAGAATTCGATTGTGAAGGTAGATTGATCAGAATAGATTTAGAAAATCTATCTGTTATTAATGCTTATTTCCCATCAGGAACAAGTGGGCAAGATAGACAATTTGCAAAATTTAGATTCTTAAACGATTTTGAGCTTCTCTTAGATAAAATATATTACGAAAATCAGAAATATGATCGTGAATTTATAATATGTGGGGACTGGAATATTGCTCATAAAGAAATAGATATAAAAAACTGGCGAGGCAATATTAAGAATTCTGGTTTTTTGCCAGAAGAACGCAATTGGATTTCCACAATAATAAACAAATATAAATTACTAGATGTTTTTAGAGAACTAAATCATAATCCAGATCAATACACTTGGTGGAGCAATAGAGGTAAATCTTGGGAGAAAAATGTTGGTTGGCGAATAGACTATCAATTTGCCACATGTAAGATTGCAAAATTAGCCACTAATTGTGAGATCTACAAAGAAAATAGATTTAGTGATCATGCCCCCCTTACTATAATCTATAATTACAAAATTTAAACTGGAATTCTTTACAAGATAAAATATATAAGGTTAAAATTCTTAGATTGAATTGATTTATTAAAATCTCATCTAATATATATTTCCTTTGTGCTAATTAAACCTATCTTCTGTTAAAATCTGAATATGCTATCTGCATTCTTTTACTCTCCAACCTTTGAAGCATGGTCCAGTGGTTTGCTCACTGGTCTTAGTCTATTTGCTGTAGTTGGCGCACAAAGTGCTTTTATACTACGCCAAGGTATAATGCGATCACACATATTAACAATATTATCTGTATGCGCTCTATCTGATGCAATTTTTATTACTCTTAGCGTATTTGGCTTGAAAGAAATAATACTATTAATTCCATGTTTCAAGACTATAGTATTAGTATTTGGTATATTATTTCTTGCTAGTTACTCTTACAAAGCAGCCAAAAGGTCTATAAATAATAGTAGCAATCTTACTGCTGCGAATGGAACAATAATGACAAGAAAATCAGCAATACTGGGAGCGCTAGGATTCAGTCTATTGAATCCTCATTTTTGGTTAGATTTAATATTAATAGGATCATTAGCCAGCATTTTTGGAGATAGAAGCTTAGCGTATGCTTTCGGAGTAATAATAGCAAGTATAATTTGGCTAAGTGTGCTTGGCCTAGGATCACGCATGTTTGCTCCATTTTTCTCTAGTCAAAGAGCATGGAGAATACTAGATGGTTTTATATCTATAATAATGATGTCTATGGCTATATTATTAATACTTAAGTTCGAAATATAATATATAAAGTGAAATTGCTATCAAAAAAATTAATAAATTCTGTAGAGGAATTACCCAATGTTTGGCGCAATATATTACTTTCGTCAGAGAATATTGTGACATTGCAGCACATAAATAAATTCCTAGAATCAAGACTTTTGGATGGGGTTACTATATATCCATTTAACCCAATGAAAGCACTACATAAAATATCATTAATATCTGATATTAAAGTCATTATATTGGGACAGGATCCCTATCATGGCGAGGGACAAGCTAATGGACTCGCATTCTCTGTATTAGAAAATTGCCAAAAACCTCCAAGCTTAAGAAATATATGTAAAGAACTATCCATAGAATACCCTGATATGGAATTTACAAATCTAAGAAATTTAGATTGCTGGGCCAATCAAGGAGTATTATTGCTTAATTCTATCCTGACAGTTGAAAAAGGAAAACCACTTTCTCATAAAAAAATAGGATGGGAGACTATAACAGATTCTATTATAAAATTAGTATCCGAAGACAATTCACCAAAAGTTTTTATGCTATGGGGGAATTATGCACAATCAAAAGATTATTTAATTAATTCGACCAAAAACTATCATCTAATACTTAAAGCCAATCATCCTTCTCCACTATCAGCATTTAGAAGTCCATTACCATTCATAGGATGCAATCACTTTAAAATAGCTAGTGAGTGGCTGATTAATCACAGAAAAACACCTGTTATATGGTAAATTTTCACAAATAAGTGGATTGTTCCAATAATTTAAGATATCCTGGATCGGTGACGAAAGGTACCAATGTACCTAGGGTTTCATATTGGGTTTTTCAGCCCTATTGATAAACTTATAATAGGTCTTCATTCATCGATTACCTGACCTCCTTTAGCCTGATATTTAAATAGAGATAGATTTGGTCGGCACGATGTTACCCGTCGATTGTCATTTGATTTATACAGAATTTAATTTATATGATTTAAATGACACAATATTTATATTTAATAATAAGGTAAAAGCATGTCTTTTGAAAAAATAGGAATCAATTCCAATATATTTTCTGCTCTAAAAACAGCAGGTTTTATATCACCTACGCCAGTACAAGAAGCAACTATCCCTCAAGCATTATCTGGAAAAGATTTAATAGTATCAGCACAAACAGGTAGCGGCAAAACAGCTGCTTTTATGTTGCCAGTATTACAAATGCTATCACAGAAACCAAAATCTAATAACATTAACCCACAAGTGTTAGTATTAACCCCTACTAGAGAACTAGCTTTACAAATAACTAAGGCAACAGCTGCTTATGGTATAAATATGCCTTGGTTAAGAATCGCAACTATAGTTGGAGGAATGCCATATAGAAATCAGATAAAGGCTTTATCTAAAAGAGTTGATATCTTGGTTGCAACACCAGGCAGATTAATAGACCAGATGAGATCAAACAAGGTTAGTCTAGCTAACATACAAACATTGGTTCTTGATGAAGCTGATAGGATGTTAGATATGGGATTTATAGAAGATATAGAAACAATTGTTAAAAATACCCCTAAAGATCGTCAAACAATGTTATTTTCAGCAACCATTGATGAATCTATAGCTAGACTTGCAAAGAAAATGATGAATAACCCTCAACATATTGCATTAACTAGCAGTAAACAGAAGCATGATAATATAACCCAGAAGTTATTTTATGCAGATAATAATGAGCATAAAGTTAAACTATTAAATCATGTGCTTAATGAATCATCTTTAGATCAGGCAATAATATTCACATCAACTAAAAAAGGTGCAGATAAGCTGGCAGAGTGCCTATCTGAAAATGGATTTGCCGTTGCTGCATTACATGGCGATATGAATCAAAGGCAACGCACGCGCACTATATCTCAACTACAAAAAAAACAAATTCGAGTACTAGTGGCAACCGATATTGCAGCAAGAGGGATTGATATAAATGGCATTAGTCATGCTGTTAACTTTGACCTGCCTATGCAAGCTGAAGACTATGTACATAGAATTGGTCGTACTGGAAGAGCAGGAAGAAATGGTTCAGCATTGAGTTTAGTAACTAATGAAGAAAAACATAAAATACGCAGGATAGAAAAGTATATAGGACAAACTATTTCAACTGAAATAATAGAAGGACTAGAACCAAAGATCTCTAGAACTTCTCATGACAACTCAAACAAAAAAACAAATACAGAAATACTACTAATAGAAATGAAGCTCCGTCTAGAAATAACACACCTAGAAAATTTTCTTCTACAAGCAAAACAAAAGAAAAAGTAGATGGAAGGAAAATAACTTCTGATAGAATACCATCAAAAACTAGTAACCAGACTAGAAAGCAAAACACATCCAAAAGAAGTAGCTTTAAAGATAATAGGTTTAATGAATCTAAAAGAGTATAAAAATACTTTACTAAAAATGAGTATGATTAAGTCTCTTTTAAAAAACTTACATCCATCATCAATAGAGCATTTAAGATTGACGATGGACTTACTTAAGAGAAAAATCCAATCATCAAATGAGCGTGCTATAAAGTTTGAGGATTGGATGAGCGAAGCGCTATATAATCCATTTTTTGGTTATTATACCTCCAAAAAAGATATAATATTTAATGGAAGAAATAGTACAGATAATAATATCAACGGTGATTTTGTTACAGCTCCAGAACTAACCCCAATATTTGCAAAAACATTATCAAGACAAATTGCTCAAGTGTTAAATTATCTCGAGTCAGAAAATATTATAGAGTTTGGAGCAGGGTCTGGAATATTAGCTAAGAATATTCTACAAGAGTTTAAAAAGCTTGGCCTCAATATCAATTATAAAATAATAGAAATCTCCAATTCATTAATCTCTACCCAAAAACAAACGTTATCCTCGTTTAACGATAAGGTTGAATGGCTATCTAGCTTACCAATTGGTTTTAATGGATGTGTTATTGCTAATGAACTATTGGACGCTATGCCAGTTTCAATATTCCATTACTCTAAAAACAAAAGCATAATGGAAAAATGGGTGGGATTGAACCAAAGAGAAGAGTTTGTTTGGATAGATAAACCAGCAGATAATAGATTATTGGAAGCAACGAAGAAAATACTACCACTGATAGAATGTGATTATACATCAGAAATAAATTTTCAAAGTGATGCTTGGATTAGGACAATTCCAAAATGGCTTACAAGAGGAGTGGTATTCATAATAGATTATGGATTTCCACGTCACGAATACTACCATCTGCAACGTGCAACTGGTACGTTAATGTGCCATCTAAATCATATAGCATACTCAGATCCGTTCATAGCTCCTGGTATACAAGACATAACATCACATGTTGATTTTTCTTCTATAGCTGAAGCATCTATAGAAAATGGATTATATGTCCTAGGATACACATCACTAGCAAACTTCCTTATAAATTCTGGTATAATACACATTGTGCAGGATCTTGATAAATCAAAAATAAAAAATCATGTTGAGGAACTAGGAGCTGTTCAGAAATTACTGTCAGAAATAGATATGGGTGAACTATTTAAAGTTATAGCAATAGGAAAAGATTTTCAAAATGAACTTGTTGGATTTTCAGAAAATGACAGGTCTCATAAATTGCTACCATAATTCATCCAAGATTCTAAGCCTTTCCTTTTCCAATACGTATTTTATTTCCGATGGATTTTTTTTACAAGTTTCTACAATACTTCTTGTATCAATCATAACGATACTATGTAACATTCTATACCATCTATCTATATCAAATTTTTCCATTATATAAAGAACCTTCAATAGTTCAATAAAACGATCAGGTCTTCTAAAAAAATCTGATTTATATAAAAGATCTATTATTTTACGATTATTGTTTATTTCTGAACTAAAAACAATTCTTGCAATTAATGGTAGTACTTTTGAATAATCTTTACATGATGATGGGACTTTAAGTTTATTACCTATAAATTCAATTTTATGAGAATTTATACATAATAAAGCATATCTGCTTGCTAGACTAATATCGACAGAGAATTTATTTAAAGAATTTTTGACCATTTGGTTTAAGTTTAAATCAGGTGCTATATATTCAATAACTCCGATTTTAATCATAAAATCTATCATTTTAGACGGAGACTTCTCCATTAAACCTAAAGACAATTCTTTCCAAATTCTCTCTGGTTTTAAGTATTTAATTTCCCCGCTCTTTACTAAATTGCAACATAGATTTATCGTTTTTTCTGCAACCTCAAAAGTATCAAATTTGGCACAAAATCTAGCTAATCTCATAACACGCAAAGGATCTTCTTGAAAAGCATCTCCAATATGACGCAAAATACCAGCTTTCAGGTCAGACACACCACCGCAAGGATCAATTACATTGCCATCTCTGCTTATTGCAATAGCATTTATCGTTAGATCCCTACGTTTTAAATCATCCTCCAAGGTCACATCAGATCCGGTGTAAAATTTAAATCCATTATATCCAAAACCTACTTTTTTCTCCTTTCTGGCTAGAGCATATTCTTCCTTACTAATTGGATGTAAAAAAACCGGAAAATCCTTACCCACTCTTTTAAAACCTCTTTTCTCCATCTCATAAGAATTAGATCCTACTACTACCCAATCTCTATCCTTAACTGGCAGATTGCATAAACTATCACGTACAGCGCCCCCTACTGCATATATTTCTAGGCCATAAATAAATTTATCTTCATTCATATAATAATGATTTCTTAGAAATTCTTAAAATGCGCACTACATTGATATTATTAACACTAGGTAACAGTATAATATTTTATAGAATTTATATAAATTAGTAATAGTAATAATGACATTAAATATAACAAATAGATGAGTAAGAGATGACAAATAAAAAAATTAGATCAGTCCTTAAAAACAAAAGACTAGAAATGTCTAGAGAGGATAGGGATATGGGCAGTTATAAAATACAGAAAAAACTTTTTCTATGGATTAGCAATATTGCTGCAAAATCACTAAAGATAGGTAATATCATACAAGTAACAACATTTTGGCCAATGCCACTGGAACCCAATATTATATGGCTTAACAACAAATTAACAGAATTAGATAATGTAAAGCTTAGTTTACCTGTCACTAAGGATTCTGATAAATATTTGGAATTCAAAGAATGGAATAGAAGTATATCGCTAATAAAAGGTAAGTATGGGATATTGGAACCAGATTCTAAATATATAATTACAAGACCAGATATAATATTAGTACCAACCTTAGGATATAGTAACACTGGAGATCGTATAGGATATGGGAGTGGTTACTATGACAGAACATTATCAGAACTTATAAGCAAAAAATATAGATTTGTAACTATAGGAATAGCCTGGGATCATGGATTAATAGAAGGGCCTTATAAAGCTGCCTCACATGATATTAAACTAGATGCCATAATAACACCAAGAGGCTGGGTAAAAAATCCACCTGAATGATGCTAATCTCAAGAATACATTTGTTATATAAAATAAAAGCACTATCAAAAATAGTATGGATATGTGCTATGTAATTCTCGCCATATCCCTACTAACATAAAGAAATTTCTACTTATTATAAATATTTTCAAGCTAAGTCTTATTTTTCCGAGGATAACCATCTGACTTTATACGTTTCCATACAACTAGTTTTTCATCGTCACTTAGAAATACCCAGTTTGAAACCTCAAATAATGTGCGTCCACAACCACGGCAAATATCATCGAAAAGTGTAGTGCAAACACCTATACAAGGAACATCGGTAGCATTTAAGATGCTATCTTTAGAATTATCTGCCGAGGATTTTTTAACAAATACCATTTGAAAATATACCTTAAAAAGAATTAATCAAATCATATGAAATTCTTTATTTTCTCAACCTTATCTGTTTTTTCCCATGTGAATTCTGGCTCTGAGCGACCAAAATGACCGTATGTAGCAGTTTTAAGATAGATAGGTCTTAATAAATCTAACATGTCTATTATACTCTTAGGTCGTAAATCAAAGACTTCTAAAACTATTCTGGAAATCTCCCTGTCTGGAATAATACCAGTTCCTTCAGTGTAAACTGTTACATTTATTGGATCTGATACCCCAATAGCATAGCTAATTTGTACTTGACATTGCCTTGCTAAACCTGATGCTACAATATTTTTTGCTATATATCTAGCTACATAAGAAGCCGATCGATCTACCTTAGAAGGATCTTTACCGGAAAACGCTCCTCCTCCGTGAGGACAAGCACCTCCGTATGTATCCACAATAATTTTTCTACCTGTAATTCCACAATCTCCTTGAGGGCCGCCAATTACAAAACGACCAGTAGGATTAACAAGAAACTTTGTATTGTTTGTAATAATGTTCTCAGGAAAGCTAGGTCTTATAATTTCTTCAATTACAGACTCTACTATTATTTTGTGAGAAATGTCAGGAGAATGCTGGGTAGAAAAAACAACTGTGTCAACACTATAAGGCTTACCATCAACATATCTAAATGTTACTTGGGATTTTGCATCTGGGCGTAACCATGGCAGTCTACCATCTTTTCTTAGCTCACTCTGTCTCTGAACTAGTCTGTGAGCATACCATATTGGAGCTGGCATAAGACAAGTCGTCTCGTCACAAGCGTAACCAAACATTAGCCCTTGGTCACCTGCTCCCTGGTCTAAAGAATTTTTATCATTGCTTGAGGATATCCCGGCAGCTATATCGGAGGATTGCTTGCCATAGGAAGAAATGACTGTGCAGCTGTCATAACTCATACCATAGTCTGAGCTATCATAGCCGATACTTTTAATAGTGTCTCGTGCAATTTTTACATAATCTACATTTGCACAAGTAGTGATCTCACCAGCTAAAACTATCAAACCATAACCACATAAAGTTTCTGCAGCAACACGAGCACTAGGATCAACAGCTAATATGGCATCTAATACCGCATCAGAAATCTGATCTGCTATTTTGTCTGGATGTCCTTCAGAAACCGACTCTGAAGTGAATAAAAAATCGTTATCTGACACAAAAATGATTCCTTACAATGTTTGTTAGGTTAAATTATTATGATTATTTTATCTTAATCTATAAATTAAGAATATCACCTACTACTAAAAGTAATCATAATACTAATAATATATTATTTTAAATAATTGTTTATATAAAGTTACTTTTTATAATGATCTTATATCTATAACTAACTAATGCTAGAATGCCGGCATGTGAATTCTAAATCTTATATCAATAGTATCTACAGTTTTTAGAAACGATAAACTTTTACAAATATTAAAATATATTTTCCACCAAAAATATATTTCATTTTTATTTAGATGATAAAAATAGTTAATAATTGATTGTTATAAATAGATTATGGATAAGCAGGTTTTAGTTTTATGGCTATATTAATATTATTTTTCATACAATAATGTATAATTCTACATTGAAATGATAAAGGCAGAGTATCTATACTGTATTTATAAATTATATTAACAAACTTATAATCCAGCATATAAAGTAATCGTGCAATTATGATCGGAAAATCATATTAATAATTGAATATTAAAATTAGTAATTAGTAATATGAGTAATATGAAAAACCAATTTCCTATAATATTATATAGGTAGTAAATGCACTAAATAATATTGTATTGAAATAAGCGTAATACTAATATAGTAGTTTTCTATTATTTAAAGCTAATGTGAAGCGGATGCACCATTTAGAATTTAAATATAGACTAATATATAAAAAACTTTTCTAACAATTGAATAATACAGTGACTTACTTATATAATAAATTTAAACAATTTAAAATCTTCATTCTAGAATTTTTATTTAAAAAATTATCTAGATTGAGTGATGAGTACAGAATAAAAGTAAGCTTTATTTTTGGATATATTATCTACATATTTCTAAGGAAAAGAGTAGAGATTGCACGTAAAAATTTAAGTGCTTGTTTCCCAGATTTAAATAAAAAAACGATAAAAAAATTATTATTAGAACACTGTAATGCAATAGCAATATCAGTTATTGATAGAAGTATATTATGGTATGGAGATCAGGAAAGAATAAAATCTATAGTTAGCATAGAAAATGTAAGTATAATTCAAGATCTAATAGACAGCAAAAAAAAAGTTATGGTACTTATGCCACATTTGCTTGGAATGGATGCTGCAGGCACTATATTGAGTCTAAACCTGAAGACTATGGCATGCATATATAGACCATCTAGCGATCATGAATTAAACTACTTTGTGAAAAAAGGAAGATCTAGATTTAATCAAACTATACTAATAGCGAACAAAAATAATATTAGAAAAATGATTAAACATTTTTCTGAGTATAGACCTGTTGTATACCTACCTGATATGGATTTTGGATTAAAACAATCTATATTTGTTCCATTTTTTGGGGTGCAAACATCTACATTGACCACAACTGCCATTATAGCAAAAAAATGGGATATTACAGTAGTACCAATGGTTCCTTACATAGATACAAAGACCGGCAAATATAAAGTTATAATAATGAATCCATTAGATAATTTTCCTGGAGAACTTTCAGTAGAAGAAGCGACGACACTATTAAATCAGAAAATAGAGTGTTGGGTAAGAAAAGCTCCTTCTCAGTATTACTGGATACATAGAAGATTTAAAACAAGACCTAGTGGGGAAAAGAGTTTCTACTAGCGATAAAAATAAGGTATTAAAAAATGAAACTAAACTTCACTAAAATGCATGGTATAGGCAATGATTTTATAGTTATAAACGGAATAAAACAATCTGTGATGATGACAAAAGAACTGGCTAAGGCCCTAGCTGATAGGAATTTTGGTATAGGGGCAGATCAGATCTTATTGGTAGAAAAAAACAATAATGAGAATGCTGACTTTCGATATAGGATATTCAATGCAGATGGAACTGAAGTAGAACACTGTGGCAATGGGGCAAGGTGTTTTGTTAGATTTATACATAAAAATGGATTATCAAACAAAAATCCTATAACAGCAGAGATATCAGGAGATATCCTAATATCTCTGCATGAGAATA
This sequence comes from Candidatus Kinetoplastibacterium galatii TCC219, assembly GCF_000340905.1. Lineage (NCBI taxonomy): Bacteria > Pseudomonadati > Pseudomonadota > Betaproteobacteria > Candidatus Kinetoplastidibacterium > Candidatus Kinetoplastidibacterium galati. The sequence goes on from NC_020284.1 coordinate 754,068, forward strand.
CAGATAACTCTGTAACAGTTGATATGGGATCTCCTAATTTATCTCCAGAATCACTTCCATTTAATAATTCAGGATTATATTCAAAAACACAAGCACATGAGATATTATGGAAACTAGAATTAGCTCCTGATATAAATATATATTTTTCTGCATTATCTATACCTAACCCTCATGCCGTAATATGTGTAGAAAATCTTGATGATAACTTTATTGAAAAAGTAGGACCTCTTTTAGAATCTAATGCAAGATTCTCACAAGGAGTAAATGTTGGGTTTATGCAGGTGAGAGACCGTAACAATATATCACTAAGAGTTTATGAGAGAGGATCAGGAGAAACTTTAGCTTGTGGCACTGGAGCATGTGCCGCTGTTGTATCAGGGATCAGAAGAGGTTTATTGGATTCTCCAGTACATGTACATACACGTGGTGGCACCTTGTTAATATTCTGGGATGGAAAAAATGTACAAATGCAGGGACCAGCTGAATTTGTTTTTGATGGAACTATAGACATAACTAATATTTTATCTCTAAAAAATAACGCTAACGAAACAATATAATATTTTACTGGTGTTTAATCTATATAGAGGAATATTCTTGTGCACGAAAAGTAGTAATTTTAAAGAAAGTAGTTTAAAAAAACCATTGAATGATTGGTTATTGTATATTTATACTAATTTGCGCTACTCAAAGAATACATTTAATAACTATAAGCATGATATATCTTTACTAGATAAATTTGTACGTGAGAATAGCATCTCGTTAGAAGAAATAACAACAGAAAATGTAAGGAGTTTTTTTTCGAAAAGATATTCCAATGGCATTGGTCCTAGAGGAATAGCAAGGACCTTGTCAGCATGGAAGAGTTTCTATGATTGGTGGGGACCAAGGGTCAATATGTCGCATAATCCAGTATCTGGAATTCGTTCACCAAAAGCAGCTCGTCCACTACCTAAATCACTTTCTGTAGATCAAATGAAAAATTTTCTTGATAGAAACAAATCTAATGCAGAAAAATCTTTTGATCCCATTATGTTACGTGATCAAGCTATTCTTGAATTGTTATACTCCAGCGGACTTCGTTTATCTGAACTAATTTCAATTGATATAAAATACGAAAACAATACTGAATATAAATCTACAAGCTGGATTGACTTACGGCAATCTGAAGTAGTAGTTTTAGGCAAAGGGAATAAACAAAGAAAACTACCAATAGGAAATTCTGCTATAGAATCCATAAAAAAATGGGTTGGTTTGCGTGATAGATTTGTACTAAAAACCAGTTCTTTGAATGATAGATATGCCCTATTTCTCGGAATAAAAGGAAAGAGAATATCACCTAGAGTTATACAAATGCAGTTATTAAAGCTATCAAAAAATTTAACTATGTCTATGCATATATCTCCTCATATGATTAGACATAGTTTTGCAAGCCATCTACTACAATCTTCACAAAACTTACGTGCTGTACAAGAACTTCTAGGTCATAAAACCATATCAACGACTCAAATATATACAAAACTTGATTTTCAACATTTGGCATCAGTATATGACAAGACACATCCAAGAGCGATCAGAAAAAAATAATCTAATATTATGAATAATTATATAATCATTTTGATAAATTAAATTGACGCTTAATTTCTTATAACATATGCTTATGAACTCTGACTAATCTAGAACAAACTAAACAAAAATATCGAATCAAGTCTAAAATTTAAAATCTTGATTGTATATGAGTACCTTGCACCTTGCAGTATATTAGCATTATCTCTATGCATATACTAATAAAATCAATAGAGAATATAGTTATGGCTCCTTATAAAAATTTAGATAGAATGATACCAGTAACAGTAATTACTGGATTCTTGGGATCAGGAAAAACTACTTTACTAAAAAATATTCTGTCCAAGTTAACGAATTACCGTCTAGCTATAATAGAAAATGAATTTGGCCCTGAAAGTATCGATAATGAACTCTTAGTTCAGGATTCAAAAGAAGAAATTATAGAACTATCTAATGGTTGTATATGTTGTACAATACGTGGAGATTTAGTAAAAACATTACTAGATCTAAAAATGAAACAGTTAAACAAATTATTGAAATTTGACCATATTATAATAGAAACAACAGGCATAGCAAATCCAGGACCTGTTTGCCAAACTTTCTTTATAGACAATGATGTTGCTGATTATTATCGGCTAGATTCTGTAGTTGCTTTAGTAGATGCTAAACATGGTATAGACACACTAAAAAATCAAATTGAAGCACAAAAACAAGTAGGATTTGCTGATAAAATTTTAGTATCAAAATCTGATTTGGTTAGTGATGACGAGATTAATTTGTTAAGAAAATATCTAATTAGAATTAATCCAAAATCACCTATAAAAAATATAAACTTTGGTGATATAGATACAGATGATATATTACATATTAATGGATTTAATTTAAATGATGCTCTTGATATAGACTCAGAATTTTTAAAACAAGAAGAACATATATGTTCTGAAAAATGTCATCATCATGATAATGAAATAAACTCATTTACTTTCTTATCAAACAAACCATTTAACTCTAAAAAACTAGAAATGGTTCTTGGTGAACTTACAGAGAAATATGGTCCTGATATGTTGAGATATAAAGGTATTCTATATATGGATGATACAAATAGACGAGTTATACTCCAAGGGGTTCATATGTTAATTGGAGCAGAGCAAGGAAATGAATGGGAATTCACACAAAAACCAAATACAAAAATAGTTTTCATAGGTCATAGACTACCTAAAAATCTATTTATAAATAAGCTAAATGAATGCACTGTGGATACAGATTAAAGTTTAATGAGTCTAAGTTTAACATTATTAATTATTTTTAGCAGTATTAAATGATTAATGGATACCTTTATGAAAAATAACGATAAAAACACAAGTCCAGATATTACAAATACAAGAGATCATAATTTTTTAAGTGACGATTATATTCTTTCAATGCCAGAAGAAGAATATATGAATGATCTACAACTATCATTTTTTAAAAATAAACTTAAACAATTAGAGCAAGAAATTCTATTAAAAGCAGAAGAAACTACTGAGTACTTAAGAGAAACACAATTTGTGCCTGATCCTGCTGACAGAGCTACTATAGAAGAAGAGCATACTATTGAGCTCAGAACTAGAGATAGAGAGCGTAAATTGTTAAAAAAAATACAAATATCAATCGCTAGGATAGATAATGGTGAATATGGATGGTGTGAAGAAACAGGTGAGCCTATAGGGATACCTAGACTTTTAGCAAGACCAACTGCAACCTTATCTCTAGAAGCACAAGAAAGAAGAGAAATACGGCAAAAACTATATGGTGAATAGAAATAAGTATACTAATCTGTATTTAACTTGGTTTCAAATTGATATATAAATTTTCCCTAATAACCCAACTATAAAACTTTAAAAAGTATATTTATCAGATAGTTGTATAAAAACATGGAGGTTTTATGGAGTCGTTTCATGCTACGACCATAGTATGTGTCCGTCGTGGCGATAAAGTTGCATTAGGTGGTGATGGTCAAGTAACTATGGGTAATATAGTTATAAAAGGCACAGCAAAAAAAATTCTTAGACTTCACAAAGACACAGTGCTGGCAGGTTTTGCCGGAGCTACAGCAGATGCTTTTGCTTTACAAGAATTATTTGAAGCAAAATTAGATAAACATCAGGGTAATTTAATAAGGGCTGCTGTAGAAATGACTAAAGACTGGCGCACAGATAGAATTCTAAGGCGTTTGGAAGCTATGTTAATAGTTGCTGATAAAGAACATACTCTGGTTCTTACTGGAAATGGTGATGTTCTTGAACCAGAACATGGTATAGCTGCCATAGGATCTGGAGGTCCTTATGCCCAAGCAGCAGCTATGGGTCTAATTCACAATACAGAATTATCTCCAATAGAGATAGTAAAAAAATCATTAGAAATTGCATCAGAACTTTGTATATATACTAATGGTAACCATATCATTGAAACTTTAGATAGTTAATTGCTATTAATTGGTAATTACGTACTTTTAATAAGGGAATTAAGACATGTCAGCTTCAAGTATGACGCCAAGAGAAATAGTTCTTGAACTGGATAAGTATATCGTTGGACAGAATCGTGCTAAGAAATCTGTAGCAATAGCATTAAGAAACCGATGGCGAAGACAGCAAGTACCAGAAAGATTACGTCAAGAAATATATCCAAAAAATATTTTGATGATAGGTCCAACAGGTGTTGGAAAAACCGAAATAGCACGCAGACTAGCAAAATTAGTTAATGCTCCTTTCATTAAGATAGAAGCTACTAAATTTACAGAGGTTGGCTATGTAGGTAGAGATGTAGATACTATTATTAGAGATCTAGTAGAACATTCAATAAAACAAACTAGAGAAATAGAAATATCATTAATCAAGTCTCAGGCTGAAGAATCAGCTGAGAATCGTATCCTTGATATACTTATCCCTAATGCTAGGAATATAGATGAAGAATATGAACAATCTAATGAAAATAATACTAGACAAACATTTCGTAAACGTTTAAGAGAAGGAAGACTAGATAATTTAGAAATAGAAATAGAAGTTAATGCTGCAGCACCACAATTCGACATAATGACTCCTCCAGGTATGGAAGAAATAGCAGAGCAATTAAAGACTGTTTTCGCCGGAATATCTAGCGAGAAAAAAAAGCAAAAAAAGGTAAAAATTAAAGAGGCTTTCAAAATTTTTACTGAAGAGGAATCTTCAAAAAGAATCAATGAGGATGATATACGATTCAAAGCAATCAGGAATGTTGAGCAGAATGGTATTGTGTTTTTGGATGAAATAGACAAAATTGCAACTAGAAACAGATCTGATAATGCAGAGGTCTCTAGACTTGGCGTGCAAAGAGACTTGCTTCCTTTAGTCGAAGGAACATCCGTAAATACAAGATATGGTATAGTAAAAACTGATCATATCTTGTTTATTGCATCAGGGGCATTTCATTTATCGAGACCATCAGATCTTATACCAGAATTACAAGGTAGGTTTCCTATAAGGGTAGAATTAAACTCTTTATCAATCGAAGATTTTTCTCATATTTTATGTGACACAGATGTATCTCTTACCAAACAGTATTCGGCGTTAATGGAAACAGAAAACGTGAAACTTGATTTCCAAAAGAATGGTATCAATAAAATAGCAGAGCTTGCATATTCTGTTAATGAAAGAACAGAGGATATCGGCGCTAGGAGACTATATACCTTAATGGAAAAACTACTAGAAGAATTATCCTTTGATACTTCTGATGCTAATGGAAAAACTATAATAATAGATGAGATATATGTTGAGCAGCAACTGAAAGAAATAGTATTAAATCAGGACTTATCTAGGTATATCTTATAAAAAAGATAAAAAGTGATAATGACATTAGAGATGATCATTATCACTTTTTATCTATCTACAGAACAAAAGATACTTTAGGATGATCATATAATAACTTATATATCTTATCAAAATGCTCTCTAGAGAGAATATTAATATTTAAAGATAGACTAATATATTTTCCGGATTTACTTAAAGTAGGTTCATCATAAGAATATTCTAATGAGTTTTCATTAGAATCTAACACGCTAAATACATCATCTGCAAATCCAGGATCATTCTTTCCAATAACTTTAATAGGAAAATAATTAGGGTAAATAGAATTTATTCTTGTATTCATGATTTCAATAAAAAACTTCACTAATTCTCAAACCAGCGTCTAACCATATCTTTAACTCGACCAAACAAACCAGCTCTATTCATACTACCATGTATTCTTAATTTAACAGTTTTCAATATCTGATCATCTATACTAAACTGCAAAATGCCAACAATTTGATCCTTGTGTAATGGAGCTATTAATGGCTCAATTCTCTCTACAACCAATTTTACATCACCCGCTCTACCTCTAGGAACAGATAACCATAGTGGATTCTTTGGACTAAGATTTATCTTATCTGAAACTCCTTCCCAAACTCTTGCTTCTAATGATTTCGAGATTTTATCCTCAAACATTGCAATTGTATCGAAATTTTGAAATCCCCAATTTAAAAGTCTTAAGCTTTCTTCTGTTCTTATTGCTTCTGTATTAGCACCTAATAACACGACTAGTATACGACGATCACCTCTTAGAGCTGTAGAGACAAGACAATATCCAGCTGTATCAGTATGTCCTGTTTTTAAACCATCTACAGATGGATCAGACCACAGTAGACGATTACGATTTGATTGAGTTATGCCATTATAAGTAAATTCTTTTTGTTTATAATAATGAAGGAAAGATTCATGTTTCTTTAAAAAATTTATTGATAATAGAGCAAGATCACGAGCCGTAGTTAAATGGCACGAGTCAGGCAGACCAGTAACATTAGTGAAGTTACTACTATTCATACCAATTTTTTTTGCTTCACGATTCATTAAATAAACAAAAGAATCCTCATCTCCACTAACAGATTCTGCCAAGACAATAGAGGCGTCATTGCCTGATTGCACAATCATACCTTGTAATAAATCACGAATTTGTACTTTTTTGTTTGGTTCAAGGAACATTCTAGAGCCAACAGTTCTCCAGGCTTTTTCAGATACAATAACATTCTGATCTTTATCTAAACGTTTATCCTCTATGGCATCAAATACTAGATATGCAGTCATAATCTTAGTTAAAGAAGCAGGCTCAACTTTTAAATCTGGATTAGAAGATGCTAATACTTGTTCACTATTCACATCAACAATTATCCATGACTTGGAAGATATTTTAGGTTTAGGTAAAGATGAAACATTACTGACAGGAATAGATAATTTATCAATATCATTGTAAGCAGATAAAATACCATCTAATTTGTCATCTTCTGATCTTACGGATAAAGATGAACTCATTAAAAGTATTAAAGAGACGGCTAAAATAAGTCTTACAATGAAGCTTAACGTACATTTAATTTTTAAAAACATATTCATCAGTTAATATAAGATTTAACAGGTTAAGCAGTGATGCTCATTTATAAATTAAGCAGGCATTTAATTAAAAAACTACTCTGTCATTATAAAATAATTAGCAAGACGGCACATTAATACTGAGATAATCCGCTACTAATCGTCTTAATATTAGCAGCTTTCCATGGAAAAAGTGAGTGCAAGAAGGAATCATAACAATAGGTAGAGACTTTGGTCTGATCCATTCTAATAACTCATTAAAAGGTACTACTTCATCATCTTCCCCATGAATTACTAAACTATTTTCAGGTAAAGAAACTTTTTTAAACTCAAAACGATGTACAGCAGAACCAATGAGGATTAAAGATTTATATAAGCAATAATTATCATTATCTAACAAAGAAGAATACACTTGTGCTGCTACAGCGGAACCAAATGAGAAACCGGCTAACATTATAGGTAATTTGGACAACTTTGGATAAGAAATTTGTATCTGTGACAATAGAGCTATCATGTCTTCTGTCTCTCCAATAGCATTGCCAAAAATACCATCAGACTCACCAACACCTCTAAAATTTGGCCTAATAGATACCATTCCCTTATTTACACATTCACGAGCAACAGTAGTAATTATTTTGTTGTCGCGAGAACCTCCGTATAATGAATGAGGATGTAATACAAGGGCTAACCCTATAATATCATCTAGTGGCCATTCTATGACACAATCTATATTACCAGATTCGCCACGAAAACAAATTTTCTCAACCATTGAGCGCATAAAAATAACAAAGAAATATCAAGATTTAAGTTAGATATTGTATATCAATGAATATAAAGTATCTTATAATAATAATTATAAATGAACAATTATTTTATATTTTATGGTCACACATAATATATATTATACAAAGATAATATTATATTATATGCAGTAAGGTTACAATTCATATATGATGGATAGCTATAAAAATTTGACTATCGGTGGTATAGTTAAGCAATTAGAAAAATATCTTACAAGTTTCAAAAAAATATCTTGGAAAGAATCTACTGGTTCTACAAATTTAGATTTACTTTCACTTATAAGAAACAATAATTCTTCACTACCTTGTTTATTAGGAACAAATCATCAATACAATGGCAGAGGAAGAAATGGTAAAATTTGGATAGATGATTTTGAATCAACATTAATGTTTTCTTGTGCTTTTAATCTTTCTGTATCAAGGATAGATTTGAGTATACTGCCGATAATTATAGGAATAGCTACTTGTAAATCACTGCAGAAATTATCTAACAGAAAAGATATAGGTTTAAAATGGCCTAATGATATTTATTGGAAAAATAAGAAACTAGCTGGAATTTTGATAGAAATAATCAAAAATAATAATATAGTAATAGGAATAGGCATAAATATAGATATTACGGACAAGCTATCAGAAAAAATAGATCAAAACATAACTAGCTGGAAACAAATCGTCGATAGTCCAGTGTCTAGCGATAATTTCATAAATATAATACAATCACTATCCTTATCTTGGTTAAAATTTATAAACTTGTTAGGAAACAATAAATTACCATCAGTTATTAGACAATTTCACAATGTAGATATTTTATATGGCAAATCTGTTACAATCGAAAGCCATAATTCCAGTACATGTGGTATAGCATGTGGCATAAATAATAAAGGACATCTAATTGTTAAGACTATTAACGACACTCATACCGTACATCTAGGCAACGTCTCTGTTAAATTCTAACATGATAATATTAATCGACTCTGGAAACAGTAGAATAAAAGTAGGTTGGTTATTAAATAAAGATGGTTCTATCCACAGAGAACCACATGCAGCAATATTTGATAATTTAAATATAAAATCTCTTAGTCAATGGCTAGAATGTTTACCCAAAAAACCAAATTACGCATTGGGTGTTAATGTAGCAGGCAAACATCGCGAAAATATAATAGAATACGAGTTAAATAATATAGATTGCAAAATTGAATGGGTGATAGCTCAAGAAAGGACATCGTTACTAATAAACAAGTATAAAAACCATGATCAATTAGGAGCAGATAGATGGGCTGCAATGCTAGGAATAGTAGAGAAACAGAAGAAAACTCATCCACCATTAATTGTAGCAAGTTTCGGTACAGCAACTACGATAGATATCATAAGCCCTAATAATATTTTTGTAGGAGGTATAATACTTCCTGGGTCTTTTATGATGAGACAATCTCTTACAAATGGAACAGCAAATCTACCAATGTCTAGCGGAGAATCCTCTGACTTTCCATTAGATACTATTAATTCTATAAATTCAGGAATTTCCTCAGCACAATCAGGAGCGCTAGTAAGACAATGCATAGTAACATTTAGAGAATATAATCAATTTCCAATAATATATGTAACTGGTGGAGTATGGCCAGAAATAGAGAAAGAAACAAGACAACTGATTAATGGAATAAAATTTAGAGGTGAGAAAAAAACAGAAATAATATACGAAAATAGGCCAGTTCTAGATGGATTAGCTATTATGGCTAGAAACATATTATAAAAAAGTTTCTATCTCTCTAACTATCCTTTTAGTAGAACCTCTGTGAGAATTTACCCATGACCAAGCAGATTGTTTCATTAAAGAAACTTTGTTTTTATTGTACATTAAACACTTAGCCATATCTATTGCTTCCTCAGCATTATTTGCTCTTAAAATAACACCAAGTTTTTCTGCCTCAATAGATAGGTCTTGGAAATTAAAAGTATAAGGACCTACAATTACAGGAACATCTGCAAGACATGCTTCTATAAAATTATGACCACCTAGTGGAGCAAAACTACCAGCAACTATAGAAACATCTGACATACCATAATAAAAAAACATTTCACCCATAGAATCTCCGAGCATAATACTAAAATTATTCAGCGAATGCTTATCAGATATAGATGACTTTCTTTCGAACGGTATGTTCTCTCTTCTTAAAATATCAGCCAAAATATCAAACCTTTCTTCATGACGAGGCACTAGTAAAAATAGAATATTGTCTTCTCTTGATTGCTTAATATGCTCTATAAACATAGTCTCTTCATCTTCTCTCATACTGGCTATAAGCACTATAGATTTTTTTATATTTTTTTTAAACTTTGCTCCTGCCAATATTTGATATTTTGGAACATCCATATCGAACTTAATATTACCAGTAACTATAATGGACAAAGCACCAGCTTTTTTTAATAAATAAGCATCTGAAGTTGTTTGAGCCAATACTAGCGATATGTTTTTCAATGACAAACGGACTATTGACTTAAACCTCATCATTCTAATAAATGATCTTTTGGATAATCTTGCACTAGCTAAAACAATTGGTAATCTCAATTTATGCGCATAATGTAACAAATTCGGCCAAATTTCTCTCTCTATAATTATTCCAATTTTAGGTTTATAGCAACTTAAAAATCTTTGAACACAGCCAGGGAAATCATATGGTAAAAATACCAATGCCATTCTTTTTGATATTAAATAACTACAAAATAATCTATGCCCCTCTTCCTTAACGCTAGAAGTATTACCCGTTATTAGAATTAAAAATCCATTGTCTAATAGATGATGAACAAGTGGACAAGACGCCCTAAGCTCGCCAAGACTAGCTGCATGAATCCATACTATAACACCTTCTTTGAATTTGTTTTTATAAATCCCAAACTTCTCTCTAGAGAAAATAGCCTGTATTGTTTTTTTGTTTCTACCACATAATAATAAATATATCCAAATAAAAGGAGCACATAAATATAATAGTAAAGTATACGTCATATAGATCATAAGAATTAGATATTCCCTAATTAATAACTTAATGGGAAAACAATATTCATAATTACATTGATAGACAAAATAAAGCAATGTAATCTAACTAACGCTCTCCATAAATACTTTAGATAGTTTTGTGTTAGAGAATACTAGTTACAAAAATATATAAATAACAGTCTATTTAAATAACTGTACTCTCTATACATCAATCGTTAATATTTACCTCAATTTAATATGCAAATCTTTTAATTGATCATCATTAACAATAGATGGTGCTTCAGTAATTAAACACTGAGCTCTCTGAGTTTTAGGAAATGCTATAACATCTCTTATAGAATCAGAATTAGTTAATAAGGCAACAATCCTGTCAAGACCAAAAGCTATACCACCATGAGGTGGGGCCCCATATCTCAAAGCATCTAACAGAAAACCAAACTGCTCTCTTGACATCTCTTCATCAATACCTAGTGCTTTAAATATTTTACTTTGCAAGCTACTATTAGATATGCGTATAGAGCCACCTCCTATTTCCCATCCATTTAATACCATGTCATAAGCTTTAGAAATGACCTTATCATACTCTTCGTTATCAAGGAAAGCATCATGACCATTTTTTATACTTGTAAAAGGATGATGTACAGCAGAGTACCGATTATTTTTATCGTCAAATTCAAACATAGGGAAATCAATTACCCATAACGGTCTCCAACTATTTGAAAATATCCCTGTGGCCTTTCCAAACTCACTATGACCTATTTTCACTCTCAAAGATCCCAGAGAATCATTAACTATTTTATTTTTATCAGCACAGAAAAAGATAATATCTCCATCTGATACCTCAATATGTTCCATTAATTTTAATAGAATTGAATCATTAATATTTTTTAATATTGGAGACTGTAATCCATCGCGACCATCGCCTACTTTATTCACTTTTATATATGCCAAACCTTTAGCACCATAAATTCCTACAAATTTTGTATAATCATCTATCTCTTTTCTAGAAAAATTAACACCACCTGGTACTTTTAAAGCAGCTACACGACTATCAGAGCTAGTTGCTGCATTAGAAAAAATTTTCAAATCAGAATCAGCCACTATATCAGTGACATCTATAAGTTTTAGATTTACTCTAAGGTCTGGTTTATCAGAACCATAATTATACATTGCTTCTTTCCAAGTCATAATTGGAAATGTTTCTGGTAAGCTAATATCCTTAACTTTTTTAAAAATAAACTTAATCATGTCTTCGAATATATGACGTATCTCGTCTTCTTCTAAAAACGATAACTCGCAATCAATCTGAGTAAACTCTGGCTGTCTATCTGCTCTTAAATCTTCATCACGAAAACATTTTGTAATCTGATAATATCTGTCAAACCCAGAAATCATCAACATCTGCTTAAAAAGTTGTGGTGATTGAGGAAGAGCAAAAAAATGCCCTCCATGTACACGAGATGGTACTAGATAATCACGAGCTCCTTCTGGAGTACTTTTTGTTAGCATAGGAGTTTCTATTTCAATAAAACCCATCCTGTCTAAGAAACTACGTACAGCAGAAGAAACACTATATCTTGTCATTAGGTTTTTTTGCATCTTAACTCTGCGCAAATCTAATACGCGATTGAGCAATCTTGTATTTTCTGACAGATTTGTGTCATCCAGTTGAAATGGCAAAGAGATTGCTGCATTGAATACTGTAATCTCATCACATAAAACTTCTAGATTACCAGTAGACATATCAACATTAACTGTTCCATCTGGGCGTGATTGAACTATGCCTGTGATTCCTATACAGAATTCATTACGAAGAGTTTCTGCTGCACTAAATACTTGTTTATCAGGGCTAAAAACAATTTGCACTAAACCAGTTCGATCACGTAAATCTATAAAGATTACGCCGCCATGATCACGTCTACGATGTACCCAGCCATACAAAGTGACCTTTTGTCCTAAATTTTTACTACAAACCTGTCCAACATAGCAGGTACGCATTGGAATAACTCCATTTAATAATAAATAAGGGTGTACTATAACACTAATATTTTAAATCATAATATTTAGAATTATTATTTAATCTTGTGAGATGAAACAACACCCATTGAAACAATATATTTCAGAGCTGTATCTACGTTCATATCTAAAGGCTTAATAACATCTCTCCCAACTATCAAGAAGAAACCTGATGTTGGATTTGGTGTTGTAGGAACATAGACGCTAATATACTCATCGAGTGGCAAATAAGATACTATATTATTACCAGGTGTTCCTGTAAGGAAAGCTATAGTCCAACAACCTTGTCTAGGATACTCAATTAGAACAGCTTGTCTAAAAGATTGGCTATCAGATGACAAAACCGTGTCGCTAACCTGCTTAACAGAATTATATATAGAACGTACCAATGGTATTTTACCTAAAACAGCATTCCAGTAACCTAATAAGGTGCGTCCGATCAAATTGGCAGTCATTACCCCACTTGTCCATATAACCACCACAACCATAATTAACTGAAAGCCTGGTATATCATAGCCAAATAAATATTTTGAAGATAAGAAATTTGGAACAGAGGCTTCCATTATGCCAACCAATAGTCCTAACACCCATAAGGTTATGACTATAGGAACCCATACTAACAAACCAGTAATGAAGTATTTTTTAAACATTGATATCACTTTTAAAACATTACTGAGAAGAACCCCAGCGGTTAGAGTTTAGATTATTTATAATAGTGAGTTGAATATATCAAGCAGAAACAGTCATAAAAATGCTTTAACAAACAACAACTAATGGGTATATTTTATCGTAAATATATAATCTTATGATAATTAAATTTATTTTGTTTTTCAAAATACTCTACAAAAATTATATTTTGTTTTCATAAGATCATAGAAACAAGAAACATCAATATACAAATAAATTAGTTAATATTTAAATACTAAAAATATTTAGATTTTACACAATAAAATCACAATCATGAATTAAACATGGAATTTAGTTAATACAGAACATATAATGTAACCTATATAAAATACTTTTGTACAACTGGTGTTTGTAATTTCACACAAGAAAAAGCTAAAAACCACAAAACACTACATGATAGTAAACCCAATTCGAAATGACACTGTGTCATATGTTTTAGTATTTAACATTACACTAGTGTAATGTTAAATTGCTATGTCTAAATTTTAATTTTTTAAATCTGTATGAGAATGATCTATGGATAAATCAATAGAACACGAGTTTCATTTTTCAAGACGTGCTCAACAATTAACAAGTTCTGCTATTCGGGAAATCCTTAAAGTTACAGAAAGAGCTGAAATAATCTCGTTTGCAGGTGGGTTACCAGCTCCCAGTGGGTTTCCTGTCGAAGTAATAAGAGCAGCTTTCGATAAAATATTACGTGATAATGGTAAAGTTGCGCTTCAGTACGGAACAACAGAAGGTTTTGCGCCCTTACGTCATTGGATTACTGAAGAAATGAATAAAGAGGGAGCAAATATAACTAGTGATCAAATATTAATGGTATCAGGATCACAACAAGCTTTAGATCTGATAAGCAAAATAATGGTTAATGAAGGAGATAAAATACTTGTAGAAAATCCAAGCTACTTAGGAGCTTTACAAGCTTTCAGTGTTTATCAACCCAACTATATGCCTGTATTAACAGATGATGGTGGTCTTGTTCCTGATTCCATAACACCTCAAATTGCTAAGGATGCACGTTTTATATATGCCTTACCTAACTTTCAAAATCCTACTGGACGAACTCTCAATTTAGAAAGACGTGAGAAACTAGTTAGCATAATGGCTAATTTAAATATACCTATTATAGAAGATGATCCTTATGGTGAATTAAGGTATAATGGAACACCTAAGCCTAGTCTCCTATCACTATCCAATAAACTTGGTGGAACTGTTATTAGATTAGGAACTTTTTCTAAAGTTCTAGCCCCAGGATTAAGACTAGGTTACATTGTAGCCCCAACAAATATCATTAAAAAATTGGTTCAAGCAAAACAAGCTGCTGATCTTCATACTTGCACCTTAACTCAAATGGCTGTATATGATGTTGTTAAGGATGGATTTCTTGAAAAACATTTACCAAAAGTAAGAAATATTTACAAAACTCAAGGTAGTTGTATGCTTGAAGCTATTCGAAAAGAGTTTCCAGCTGAAACAAAGTGGACAAAACCAGAAGGAGGTATGTTTTTATGGATAACATTACCAGAACATATTAATAGCACAGAGCTTCTAAAAAAAGCAGTAGATAGAAACGTTGCTTTTGTGACCGGCAGACCTTTCTATATTGCCCCCGGATATGGACAGAACAATACTATACGTCTGAGTTTTGCGACAGTTCCAGAAGAAAAATAAAAATAGGTATTTCTATACTAGGTCAACTCATAAAAGAAAATCTATAAAACAAAATATGAAAAACGACAAAAACCTTAATGACATCAATACGAATAGTTTCTTAAACACTATTTTACCAAGCAATTGGATACCTTTCATTATACTTTGTCGTTTAGATAGGCCAATAGGTATATGGCTAACTTTGCTACCATGTTTCAGTGCCCTTATAATATGCTCTGATGGAATACCTAATATAAGTAATATTGTTATATTTTCTGTCGGAGCAATATTAATGAGAAGCATGGGATGCACATTTAATGATATCTGTGATTATGAATTCGACAAAAAAGTAAGCAGAACATGCTATAGACCGTTAGCTATAGGTAGTATAACTTTGAAAAAAGCTATCACCTTTCTTTTAATACAACTAATATTATGCTCATCACTTTTAATTTTCATAAACCACAACAGTAAGTTGCTGAGCATAATATTAGTTCCCATAGTTCTAATATATCCTTTATGTAAAAGATTTACTTACTGGCCGCAAATCATTCTTGGAATATGCTTTAATTGGGGAATACTGATTGCATGGTCAGAGGTGACCAACTCTATTACTTTAAATACTTTTTTATTATGGTTTGGAGCAATATTTTGGCAAGTAGGTTATGACAGTATATATGCATATGTAGATTCAGAATATGATAAAACTATAGGGTTAAAATCTACAGCCATTTTATTCTCAGAAAATGGAAAATTTTTTATATCATTATTTTACTTGTTTGCATTAATTTTTTGGTTTTTGGTAGGATATAACCTGAAATTACATTTCAGTTATTACATAGGAATGACGGTTATTCTTTTACATTTCATGTGGCAAATTATTAATTTCCAACCAAAAAATCAGAAGAGAAATTTCTATCTATTTCTTCAAAATATCTGGGTCGGAATATTACTAGTATCATGTTCACTTACAGGTACTATGTTCATAAAATAAAAAGCACTCATTTTTTAGCAAAGAAATAATTTTCTTTGCTAGGGAACATTCCAGAACGAACTTCTTCAGCATAACATTTAGCTGCATGTTGTATATCTTTTCCTACATTTGCATAAGTCTTGACAAATTTTAAAGAAGAATCTGGATTCATTCCTAATATATCATCCACCACAAGAACTTGACCATCACAATCGGAAGAGGCTCCTATTCCAATTACGGGAATATTTACTGCTTCTGTTACTTTTTTACCTATAGACTCAGCAACACATTCTAATACCAAAGCAAATGCTCCAGATTGCTCTAAAGCAATAGCTTCTGATATAACATTATCAACAATATGTTGATCTGGGGAAAGAGCCTTAAACCCACCAGAAATATTAAATTTTTGAGGCATTAATCCTATA
The DNA here is from genome assembly GCF_000340905.1 of Candidatus Kinetoplastibacterium galatii TCC219. NCBI lineage: Bacteria > Pseudomonadati > Pseudomonadota > Betaproteobacteria > Candidatus Kinetoplastidibacterium > Candidatus Kinetoplastidibacterium galati. Next base: position 770,591 of record NC_020284.1, read on the forward strand.
TGACCCATAACTGGTATTCCTCTTTTATGAAGGAAATAGACTGTTTCTGCCATCTCTTCTCCACCCTCAAGCTTAACACCACTGGCTTTAGTTGCTGATAATATATGAGCTGCATTTCTAAATGCTTGTGATTTTGATTCTTGATAGGATCCAAATGGCATATCAACTACAACACAAGCATTTTTAGAACTCCTAGCCACTGCAGATCCGTGCGCTATCATCATATCTAATGATACTGACAATGTGTCGTTAAAGCCATAAATAACCATTCCTAATGAATCCCCAACTAATATAATATCCACATACGGATCAATATTATTAGCTACTGAAGAAGTATATGCTGTCAACATTACTAGTTTTCTTTTCCCTTTTGATTCTTTAATGAAAGGTATATTTTTCCGATTTTGATGAAGAGTAGTCATGTTTAATATTTTCTTATAAATTATGTGGTAATATTTTTACTAATATTGGGTTTACTGAAACTAAAATGGGATGTCATCTTCCATTTCTGAGATACTCATATTATTTCTCTCATTATTTGAGGTATTTCCTTTATGATGTGATGTGCCCTCCTGGGACTCCATGACTGATGTATCCTTGTTACCCAACATCTGCATTTGATCTGCAACTATCTCAGTGATATATCTATCAGACCCTGTGTCTTTATCCTGCCATTTCCTTGTCTTTAGCCTTCCTTCTAGATATATAGGTTTACCTTTTTTTAAAAATTCTCCTGCTATCTCTGCTAAACGGTTATATAAAACAACTCTATGCCACTCGGTCTCTTCTTTTCTTTCTCCGCTATTTCTATCCTTCCATTGAGATGTTGTAGCTATAGATAAGTTACAGATCGTAGAACCTTCAGGAGTATATCTCAGTTCAGGATCGCGTCCTAAATTTCCTAGAAGTATGACTTTATTAACAGATGCCACTATAATTACTCCAAGTTATTAATAAGATTTGTTTTTAACTATTAGATGAAATAAATTTTTGGAATGTTTAATAGCAACTATAGAATATATGTTTTATATTTCTAGATATTACTAAACATGATAATTAACCTAAAAATAAAGTCTCTAATATTAACGAATAAAATATTCTGATATTTTATATAGAAGTAGAATACAACACTTATCTTCAGTGAAAATTTTATAATGAGTTATATTCATATACAAGGTGCACGCACTAATAATTTAAAAAATATACACATTGACATACCTCACAATAAATTAGTTGTTGTCACTGGAGTATCAGGATCTGGAAAATCTTCATTAGTATTTGATACTATATACTCAGAAAGTCAAAGAAAATATATAGAGAGCATGTCAACTAGCTTTAGGCAATTTATCCATATGCTAAGACAACCTGATATTGATTTAATAGATGGATTGTCGCCTGCTATTGCAATCAAACAAAAACCAAATTATAAAAACACAAGAAATACTGTTGGAACAGTAACAGAAATACATGATTACGTAAGATTATTATTTGCAAAAATCGGTATACCTTTTTGCCCAAAGCATAATGAACCGTTGATAGTAAAAAATATTAGTCAAATAACTGATTGGACAATGTCTCTGCCAAAAAATAACGACATACTAATACTCTCTCCTGTTACAAAGGATGACTTTGCGTCACTGGAGACAATATGTAGAAATTTATTGGCACAAGGGTTTTTAAGATTGTATATTGATAATCAGATTATAGAAATAGAAGAAGCTATAAATGATAAAAAATTAGATGGTATTAAAAAAATAGCCGTAATCATAGATAGATTAAAGATTAAAGAAAATCACAAAGATCGTTTATCTTCTAGTTTCGAGATAGCAACAAAAATAGGTAGAGGTCATGTATTAATAAAAAATCTAAGTAGTGGTAATGAGAAAACTTTCTCTACTGTGCATTCATGTCCAATTTGTAATTATTCTATAGATATAATTGAGCCAAATTTATTTAATTTTAATAGTAAAGGATGTTGTAAAAAATGCAAGGGTATAGGCACAGAACACTATTTTGATAAATCCATTATTATTAATAATGGCAAATTATCTGAGATACTAGAGATATATTGCCTAAAAAATGGTATTACAATAGAAAAATTATCTAAGATTTATGGACTAGATAGCGAAGAATCATTTGACTCCATAGATATAAACAAAAAGTATTTTATGCTTAGTAAAATAAAAGTACCTCATGGGTTACAAGAGGAAATAAATCCCACTCCTGAAGAAATAATTCCTTTCTTAGAAAATTTATCTAAAGAGAATAAATCAAGTTATTTAAAATCATTATTAAATAAATGTCAAAACATAAGACCTTGTTCAGAATGTAATGGTACTAAATTGTGCCTAGAAGCTAGGCATGTCATGTTATATTCTGATTCTAAAACAGATAAAAAAAATCATTACACTTCAATATCTGAAATCGAATCTATGTCTATAGATGATTGTTTAATGTTTTTTGAGAATCTTAAAAAACACGGAGATCTCATATCAGAGCCAATATTAAAACGTATACTTCCTCGCTTGTCTTTTTTAATCAAAATGGGACTAGGTTATCTATCATTAGGAAGAAATATAAATACAATTTCCGGTGGAGAAGCCCAAAGAATCAGACTCTCTAGTCAAATATGTTCAGGTTTAATGGGCATAACTTATATTCTTGATGAGCCATCCCAAGGACTACATAAACATGATACTAAAATACTTATAAATGCACTAAAAAATCTCAGAGATTTAGGAAACAGTGTAATTATTATAGAGCATGATAAAGAAATTATATTATCAGCAGACTGGATTGTAGATATGGGCCCAGAGGGTGGTAAAAAAGGTGGTTTTATAACAGCTCAAGGCACACCAAAACAAGTAATGGATAATCCTAACTCATTAACTGGATTTTATTTAAGAAATAATTTTAATGATAAAACTTTAAAAAAATGTATTAATAATCAAACTAAATGGCTACGAGTAAAAAAAGCAAAGTTTAATAACCTGAGATCCATAGATGTTCGCATACCAGTAGGATACCTAACATGTGTTACCGGAGTATCTGGATCTGGAAAATCAACTCTAGTAGATGATATAATCAAATATGGAATAATGAATAATCTATCTAATTATAAAAGTTCTCCGGATAGATATGATTCTATATATGGAGCTGAATTTTTTGATGATTTAATAAAGATAGATCAAAACAGTATTAGGAATTGTACAACTAATAGTAATATTGCTACATACTGCGGGATTTTTAATACAATCAGGGAGCTCTTTTCTAAAACAATAGAATCTAAAAAAAGAGGATATGCTCCAGATAGATTTAGTTGTAATATAAGAGGTGGCAGATGTGAAATATGTAAAGGAGCAGGTACAAGTAAAGTAGAAATGTATTTTATGCCTGATATATACGCAATTTGTGAAGAATGTAAAGGTAGCAAATATAATAGGGAGACTCTCGAAATTTATTACGGTGGTCTAAATATTAGTAATGTGCTTGATATGACAATCGGAGAAGCAAAAACTTTCTTTAAAAATATACCTAGAGTAATTAGTAAAATAGATATGTTAATAGAGTTTGGTTTGTCATACTTATCACTAGGACATAGTATCAATTCATTATCTTGTGGTGAATCTCAAAGAATTCAAATTTCTATTGAACTATCGAAACAAACTAAAGGTAGAACATTATATATTTTAGATGAGCCAACTGTTGGATTACATGATCATGATGTTAAATTTTTATTAAATGTAATAAAACGTATAATAGATAGTGATAACACTGTTATAGTGGTAGAACATAATATAGATATAATAAAAATGGCAGATTGGGTTATAGATATTGGCCCAGGAGGAGGCATAAAAGGTGGATCTATTATAGCTCAAGGAACTATAGACGCAATAGCTAGCTCTAAAGATAGCTATACTGGTATATACTTATAATGAATTTTAAATTGACTATAAAAACATTCTCATCACAAATAATCTGAGAATCTGAGTGTTAATTAAAATAATAAAAAGTATAGACACAGAAAAACTCAACATCAATATAAAATAAACAGCCCGTGTCTATACTTATTATATATCACTAGAATCAAAACAAACCGGTTGCTGTTTTATTTAACACATATTCTATAGCGTCATTTGATACATTCTGAATAACTGCTTCTCCTATCTTTTTCATAAGAATAAAACGTATTTCACCGCTATCATTCTTTTTATCCAATAACATTAATTCTAGCCATCTATCTAGACCAAAATTTGGAGCCTTAGATGGACATCCTATAGATGAAACCATGTAACGTACACGAGCAACATCAGTTTCTTTGAATCCAATAGAATATGCTGATAATTCGGCAGCCTGTACTAAACCACAGCCAACAGCCTCACCATGTAACCATTTACCATAGCCAAGTCCAGATTCTATTGCATGACCGAAAGTATGACCAAGGTTAAGTATAGCCCGAATACCAGACTCTTTTTCATCTTCCCCAACAATATAGGATTTCAGTTCACAAGAACGTTTAACAGCGTACTCTATAGCGATCTCGTCTAGGCCAAGTAAATTATTAACATTATTCTCACACCATTCCCAAAAATCATAATCTAGTATTAGGCCATATTTAACTACCTCTGCTAAGCCCGCAGAAATTTCTCTAGGAGCAAGAGTAGTAAGAACATCTGTGTCTATTTCTACAGAAATAGGCTGATAAAACGATCCTATCATATTCTTTCCCATAGGATGATTTATAGCTGTCTTGCCACCAACTGAAGAGTCTACTTGTGCTAGGAGTGTAGTAGGAACTTGAATAAAACGGATACCACGCATATATACTGATGCAGCAAAACCAGTCATGTCTCCTATAACTCCGCCACCTAAAGCTACTAATACAGCTCTCCTATCTAGCTTGAAACTTAATAAAGAATCGAAAATTTTATTCAATGTAATCCAATCTTTATATTTTTCCCCATCAGGTAATTCGACATAGAAAACATTTTTTCCTGTTCTTAATAATACATCTCTAACACGCTTACCATATAGACCACCAACGGTAGAGTTGGTAATGATGGCAATAGAAGTTGCATCTTCAGGTATGCTATGATCTAAATAATCCAATCTACCTGATTCAATATTAATCGGATAGAATCCATTTGTAATATTTACCTTAACTAAATTCATTTAAATTTCTCGTATGTTTGTAAAATAGATACTAAATTATTAATTAAGTCACTAATACTAGTGTTACTAGTATTTATAATGATATCAGCAACTTCTCTGTAAATAGGGTCTCTCTGATTCAGTAAATCTCTAAGTTTTTCATAAGGTTTACTCGTATTGGTTAAAATCGGTCTATTAGAATCTAAGCTAGTACGCTGAAATAAATCATCAATTGATGCTTGAAAATATACGACAATGCCTCTTTTCTTTAAAATATCTCTATTCTGATTAGAAAGTACAGCCCCACCTCCTGTTGCTAATACTGTATTAATTTCATTAGAACACTCTAATAGAGCTATCTCTTCTCTTTTCCTAAAACCAACTTCTCCTTCTATTTCGAATATAGTTGGTATATTTACCCCGCAGCGGTTCTCAATAGCAAGATCTAAGTCAATGAACTTCCGATCTAAAATATTAGAAATATTCCTTCCTATAGTTGTTTTGCCAGAACCCATCATGCCAATTAAAAAAATTGGTGTGTCATAAGGTAGATTTTCCTTAACAATATTTGCAAATTCCATATTTTGATTTCTAGATTCAGGTAATATACTCTCTAAATCAACCATTTTAGATAATTTCCTTAAATTAATCATAAGATAATTATTACTTATAAAGAACAAAATTAAAATAAATTAAACACATTTAAAATATTTTCTTAAATAATTCAAACTGATTAAAACTAACAATATTTGTAATGAAACAAAAATATATATTGCCAAAATTTTTGATTAATATCATCACCATATCTCTAAGTATACTTGCCATTATTATCTTTGTAATTTGTATACTTATTTCATTAACTTGGAGAAAACTGCCAGATCTTAGTGCAATGATAGACTATAAACCAAGAATCCCTTTGAGAATATATAGTTCAGACAATATATTAATTGGAGAATTTGGAGAAGAACGTAGGAGTGTACTCAATTTCCAAGATATACCAAATATAATGAAATTATCAATATTAGCAGCAGAAGATGATAGATTCTATAAGCATGGTGGAATAGATTGGATCGGTATAGTTAGAGCTGGATTAATAAATCTAAAAAACATGTCAAAAACTCAAGGAGCTAGTACTATAACAATGCAATTAGCTCGTAACTTTTATCTGTCATCAGAAAAAACATACTCAAGAAAATTATATGAATTAATGCTAACTTTAAAAATAGAATCTGAACTAACAAAAAATAAAATATTAGAACTCTATATGAATCAAATATATCTAGGTAATAGAGCATATGGTTTTGCCGCAGCTTCATTAGTATATTTTAACAAGCCATTATCAGAAATTAACTTGGCCGAATCCGCTATGCTTGCCGGAATACCAAAAGCTCCATCAATTTTTAATCCCATTTCAAATTTTAAAAGAACAAAATTACGCCAAAATTATGTTCTAAAGAGAATGATATCTCTTGGATACATAACAATGAATGAATATCGAGAAGCAATTGATACAGATGTAAAAATCTACAATGCATTCAAAAAACAACATGTTTATGAAGTTCATGGGGAGTATGTAGCTGAACTAGTTAGACAGCTTCTATTTAAAAACTTCAAGAGTGACCTATATTCTAAAGGCATTAATGTATACACTACCATAAGATCAAAAGATCAAGATTCTGCCTATAAAGCTGTAAGGAAAGTAGTTATTGACTATACAAAAACAAAATATTTAGGTCCAGAAGATCAAATAGAAATACCAATAGAATTAGACATTTCATCAATTTTGTCTGGAAACAGAATCACAGAAATATTTGATAAATATAATGATAGTGACGAAATATCTGCAGCATTAGTTATATCAGCTAATGATGAATATATAACAGCAATAAAGAAAGATAAAGTTATTGTAAAAATAAATAAAGCAAACAGCAATATAAACAATAATGAATTATCAAAAGAAATAAAACGTGGATCAATAATACATTTATATAAAGATAAAGAAGAACTAAGGATTATAAATATGCCAACTTTGCAAGCAGCCTTTGTCTCTATATCACCACAAGATGGCCGGATACTCTCTTTAGTTGGTGGTTTCGATTTTTATAGAGGAAATTTTAATAGAGTAACACAAGCATGGAGGCAGCCTGGATCGAGTATTAAACCATTCATATACGCATCAGCTATAGAAAAAGGAATATCTCCTGCAACAAGAATTTCTGACCTTCCTTTAATTATGACAGCAGAGCAAACAGGATCAAAAGCGTGGAATCCAAAAAACTATGGTCATAGATATGAAAAAGATATGGTGTCTATGCGAAATGGTCTTTATAAGTCAAAAAATATGGTATCCATAAGAATATTGCAAAATATAGGGCCTGAATACGCTAGAAATTACTTAGAGAAATTTGGTTTTGATAAATCACGTCAACCTGCTGTTATATCACTAGCACTTGGAACAGGACTAGTAACTCCTTTGCAATTAACAAGCGCTTTCAGTATATTTGCTAATGAAGGACATCTAATACCTCCATACTTAATAGAGAAGGTAACTGATAGTTATGGTAGAACCATCATGCAACATAATAAAATCAGGCCTAACAAAAGCAACCAAGCCATAGACTCACGTGTAGCATATATAATGAATGATATCCTAAGAGGTGTTGTGAAACATGGAACAGCATCTAAGGCTAAAAAAGCGCTAAGACGTGATGATATAGCCGGCAAAACTGGCACAACAAATGATTCAGTTGATGCATGGTTCTCTGGATATACAAAAGATATCGTAGCAACAGCATGGGTCGGATTTGATCAGCCTAAATCCTTAGGATCAAATGAGACAGGTAGCAACATAGCTATGCCGGTATGGATTAATTATATGAAAGATGTAATTAGAAATTATCCTGAGCAAGAAGAAAAAAAGGTCCCAGAAGGAATAATTGTATATAACAATGAATTATATTTGAAAGAATTCCCACCTGAGATAGCCATATCAGAAATTAAACCATCAGAAGAGTTTTATGATGAGGAATTAAGAAATGTTATACAAAACAGATTTGAAAACTAAAACTTTAAAACAACTTTTCTGCCAATAACATCTGAACAACATTTTGATAATAAATCATAAAAATCTAAACCGTTTCGGTTATCTATCCATCTACCATTATCGTATTTATAATGGAATCCACCAATATTACTTACAGCGAACCATAACTCTTGTATACTATTCTGACTGTTAATAACCATACTTCTTCCATTATCAAATCTGATGCTCAAGACATTACCATTCTTCGCAGTGTCTACCTCAGATGAAAACAGATCATTGATCTTATCTTCAACATCTTCCAGAAGCTTATCAATTAAAATACTAAAATCGGAATCTTTCATAATCTTTATTAAAAATAATAATAAATATAGAATAGCAAAAACTATTATGCTACGTTAAACTAATTCACCTACTAATTTCATGCCTAATAAGAAATTTACCATTACACTAATCACTGTTATATTAACTTGTAGTACACTTAGCTCATGTGGATACAAATGTCAACTTAATTCAAACAATCCAATTTATAAAAATAAGACCTACAATATAAGTATGCTATTAGATAAAAACCATTATAAGAATATACACTTAAATAATAATTGTACATTATGAAGAATCATAACTTTAAATTTAAAAATAATCTTTTGTTCGTAGAAAATATTTCTGTTCCCTCTATTATAGAGAAGTTAGGAACACCTCTCTATATTTATTCTAAAAAAGCAATATTGGAAGCTTGGGATAGTTATTATCAGGCTATCAAAAATAGAAATTGTTTGGTATGTTATGGGATGAAAGCAAATTCTAATTTAGCTGTTTTAAAGGAATTTTCAAAACTTGGTTCTGGTTTCGATATAGTCTCAGGTGGTGAGTTAGAAAGAGTACTTGCTATTAAAGCAGATCCTAAGAAAGTTGTCTTCTCTGGAGTTGGTAAACAATCATGGGAAATAGAGAAAGCAATAAAAGCTGGCATAAAATGTTTTAATGTTGAATCTGAAGCAGAACTTCATAATATATCAAGAATAGCAAAACACTTTGGCTTGGTAGCCCCTATATCCTTAAGAGTAAATCCAGATGTAGATGCTAATACTCATCCATATATATCTACCGGATTAAAAGAAAATAAGTTTGGGATATCGATAAATACAGCTTTTGATTGCTATCAAGTGGCTAGTAAACTTCCAAATATTGATATAGTTGGTATAGATTGTCACATAGGCTCACAACTTACAGAAATTAAACCTTTCATAGATTCATTAGAAAAAATTATACTGTTAATTAATAAAATTAATACCTATGGAATACAGATAAAACATATTGATATAGGTGGCGGGATAGGTATTCAGTATAAAGAAGAATCATGTATATCACCTAAAGAACTTATTGATAAAGTTTTTGATAAATTAGAAGATAATAATCTAGAACACCTACAAGTTATACTTGAGCCTGGTAGATCTTTGATAGGAAATGCCGGTATATTAGTCACAAAAGTTCAATATTTAAAAGAATCTGAAGATCGCAATTTTGCAATAGTAGATGCTGCAATGAATGATCTTATAAGACCAGCGCTATATCATTCATATCATGAAATAGTCACTGTAGTAGAAAGAAACGTAGCAAAAAAAGAGTATGATGTTGTCGGCCCTATATGTGAAAGTTCTGATTGGTTAGCTAAAAATAGATTGCTTAATGAGCTACAAGAAGGAGAACTTTTAGCAATAGAGTCAATTGGAGCATACTGCATGACTATGGCAAGTAATTACAATACCAGAGGACGTGCAGCAGAAATTATGGTAGATAAATCAGACTACTATATAATAAAAAGACGAGAAACTATAGATGATTTATTAAGACTAGAGTCAACCATATCTTAAGACCAATATAAAAAACAAGACATCTTTTAATTAGTGATGTCTTGTTGGTAAGATTCATAATTTATATCATTAAGGCAATTATCTAATCAAAGTGTCAATACTACATAATATATACTTCCATTCTTCGTCTAAAATACTAGACACATTGCCACAAGATGAGCTCCCAGAAGTCTGTTTCGTAGGAAGATCAAATGTTGGTAAATCAACAGCAATTAATAAAATAACAAATAAAAAAAAGTTAGCTTTCTCAAGCAAAACACCTGGCCGTACCCGTCTTATAAACATGTTTAACATAGTTGAACAAAAAAACCACAAAACCATTGGTTATCTAGTAGACCTTCCTGGCTATGGTTATGCAAATCTATCTAATCAAGAAAAAATTGACTTTGAGAAAAATTTAACTAAATATGTTCAATACAGAAAGTCACTAGTAGGAATAATACTACTAATAGATATGCGTAGAGGTATTACATCCCTAGATAATGATTTTCTAAATTTAGTAAACTCGAAACCTATAACAATAATGCTTACTAAAGCTGACAAGTTAAATCATACAGAACGTTTAATAATAAGAAAAACAACTACTGAAAAGTTAATTAAATTTAAAAATATTACAGACATAGTAGAATTTTCCGCTACTAAAAGAATAGGGATATCAGAGGTATCTGATATTATAAACAAATTAATTACATAATAGGACTTAGATATGAACTCACAAATTTTTTCTCCATCATATCCAAAATCAAGAATGAGACGCCTTAGGAAAAGTGATTTTATCCTTAGAATGCTAACAGAAAATAATTTGTCCACTAACAACTTAATATTCCCTTTGTTTGTTATAGAGGGAAATAGAATAAAAGAACAAGTATCATCAATGCCTGGAATATATGTTTATTCTATTGATGAAATACTATATATGGCTGAGAAATGTATAGAACTAGGAATCCCTACAATAGCACTGTTTCCTGTTGTAAATCCTGAGCTAAAAACAAATAATGGTATAGAGTCGATTAATGCTGATGGACTAATACCTAGAACGGTAATTGAAATTAAAAAACATTTTCCAGAACTAGGAATCATGACCGATGTAGCCTTAGATCCTTATACAATACATGGCCAAGACGGCATATTAGATAACAATGGATATGTTTTGAATGATGAAACTATTACAATGCTTACAAAACAATCTCTTTTACATGCCAGTGTAGGAGTAGATATAGTAGCACCTAGTGATATGATGGATGGAAGAATAGGAGTAATAAGACAAGAACTAGAATCTAATCAGTATAAAAACACCATAATAATGGCTTATTCTGCTAAGTACTCCAGTTCGTTCTATGGACCTTTTAGGGATGCTATAAGATCCACCAATAATTTAAAAAAAGGAAATAAAAATAGTTACCAAATGAACCCAAGTAACATAGATGAAGCTATTAGAGAAGCAGCTGCTGATATTACTGAAGGCGCTGATATGCTGATAGTTAAACCCGGCATGCCATACCTAGATGTATTAGCTAAAATTAAAGAAAAATTCAGAATGCCAACTTTTGCTTATCAAGTAAGCGGAGAGTATTCTATGATAAAAGCTGCTTCACTAAATGGCTGGATAAGGAATGATGAGATAATACTAGAATCTCTTATATGTTTCAGACGGGCAGGAGCAGATGGTATACTAACATACTTTGCTTTGGAAGCTGCAGAATTATTAATTAAATCAAAATAAAACGCAATTAGACGATTTATAAAACTCAAAAATAATTAGCATGACCATAATAGTTATATAGTCATGCTTTTTTTACAAAAATATATAAAAAAATAAACAAGATTTACTGTAAATTAAAGAGTTATTATAAATACAATATGTTACTCATTTACTTCTTTCTTAGATACTCTCTCTACCATTTCCATATAGGCCATAGGAGCATTATCACCACTACGAAATCCTGTCTTCAAAATCCTAGTATAACCTCCTGGTCTACTAGAAAATCTAGGTCCTATATCTGCAAATAATTTAACTACAGCATCTCGATCACGTAATCTAGAAAACGCCAGTCTTTTATTTGCAAGAGTTGGATTTTTGCCTAGTGTAATTAGAGGCTCAATAACATGACGTAATTCTTTAGCTTTTGGCAAAGTAGTCTTGATTGCCTCATGATGAATAAGAGAAACAGCCATATTACGAAACATAGCAAGACGATGGCTGCTTGTGCGATTCAGTTTGCGTAAACCATGACCATGACGCATAATAATTTCCTTTACAGTATCCAAAGAGCTTTATCAAAAATACAAAGCTCGACATATTTATTTTAACTTAGATAGTTCTACAGTAGATCAGAAGAAATATGCATTCCAATCTCTCAGAAAACTATCGATATAATTACATTATTCCATTTCTACAGGTGGCCAATTATCTAATTTCATACCAAGAGTTAAACCACGTGTAGCTAATACTTCTTTAATTTCATTCAATGATTTACGACCCAAATTAGGAGTTTTTAGAAGCTCTGTTTCAGTTCTCTGAATCAGATCGCCAATATAGTAAATATTTTCTGCTTTTAGGCAATTAGCAGAACGAACAGTTAATTCTAAATCATCTACTGGTTTTAATAGAACAGGGTCAATCCCAGGAGTATTTCTAGAAGACTGAGACTCATTAGATTCTTGAGCCCCTTGCAAAGATGCAAATACGGAAACCTGATCCATTAAGATACAAGCAGCCTGTCTAACAGATTCTTCTGGAGTCAAAACTCCGTTGGTTTCAATATCTATAACTAATTTATCAAGATCAGTTCTCTGTTCTACGCGAGCACTTTCCACACTATAACTAACTCTACGTACAGGGCTGTAGGATGCATCTAAGATTATCTTTCCAATAGAAACGTTCTTATCATTAACTGAAGAAGAACGTATATTTCCAGGAATATATCCACGACCTTTGTTTACCTTAAAATGCATATCTAATTGACCAGAATCTGTTAAATTACAAATCAAATGATCAGGATTTATTATCTCTACGTCATGTGGTAACTCTATGTCTTTTGCTAAAACTACAGCAGAGCCTTTTTTATTAATAGATAAACTTACTTCATCACGACTATGTAATTTAAAAATGACATTTTTTAAATTCATTAATATATCGATAAGATCTTCTCTTACTCCAGGAATAGTAGAATACTCATGAACAACACCACTAATTTGAACTTCAGTTGGAGCATACCCTTCCATAGAAGATAACAAAATGCGACGTAAAGCATTACCAAGAGTATGCCCATAACCGCGCTCAAACGGCTCCATAATAATTTTTGCCCTATTATGGGATATAGGCTCAACCTCAACCACTCTCGGTTTTAAAAAATCCTGATTAGACATACATATTTCCTATTCAATACCCTCAGCTCGTTACACCGATAAGGCTGAAAAATAATAAATTAAGCTCGTTAATATCTTAACGAGAATATAACTCTACCACCATAGACTCATTTATATCGCGAGCAACATCAGAACGATCAGGAACAGCTTTAAATGTTCCGATTTGCTTCTCGGAGTCAAGATCTAACCACTGAGGAATACCAATACTAACAGCTAATTTTATAGCTTCCTTGATTCTATTTTGATTCTTAGACTTCTCTCGAACGGATATTATATCACCAGTTTTTACTGACAAAGAAGCTATATCTACAGTATGACCATTTACTTCAATTGCACGATGACTAATTAACTGACGAGCCTCTGCTCTAGTTGAACCAAACCCCATCCTATAGACAACATTGTCTAATCTAGATTCAAGTAACTGAATTAAAATTTCTCCAGTATTACCTTTGCGTCTCTCAGACTCTTCAAAATACCTACGAAATTGTTTTTCTAAAACACCATACATTCTTTTAAGTTTTTGTTTCTCTCTCATTTGAAGACCGTAATCCGAGAGTCTAGATCCAGACGTTCTACCATGTTGACCTGGTTTTGATTCCGATTTACATTTTGAATCAAACGATCTACGAGCACTCTTTAGAAAGAGATCTGTACCCTCACGGCGTGAGAGTTTACATTTTGGTCCAATATAACGTGCCATAATATTATTTTATCCTTAAATACGACGACGCTTTGGAGGACGACATCCGTTATGTGGAATAGGTGTTATGTCGGAAATACTAGAAATCTTAATTCCAAGAGCATTTAGAGCTCTTACGGAAGATTCACGACCTGGACCTGGTCCTTTTATTCTTACTTCAAGGGTTTTAATTCCAAATTCCATAGCTGCACGACCAGCAGCTTCAGCTGCTACCTGTGCTGCAAAAGGAGTAGATTTTCTGGATCCTTTGAATCCAGATGATCCCGAAGTCGCCCAAGACAAAGCGTTACCTTGACGATCTGTTATTGTAACAATGGTATTATTAAAAGAAGCATGAACATGCACTATACCATCTGAAACGTTTTTCTTTACTTTCTTTCTGACGCGAGAAGCGCCACTTGCTGGAGATTTCGCCATATTCTATAAATTCCTCAATTACTACTTTTTCAGAGAAGCAGCTGCTCGACGTGGTCCTTTACGAGTGCGTGCGTTAGTACGAGTGCGTTGACCACGTACAGGCAATCCACGTTTATGACGCATTCCTCGGTAAGTACCCAAATCGATTAATCGTTTAATTGAAAACTGAATCTCACGACGAAGGTCTCCTTCTACCGTAAATAATCCAACTTGCTCACGAATTCGCTCTAATTCAGCATCGGTCATATCCTTTATTTTTTTAGAAGGAGAAATCTTTGATGCTTCACAAATCTTACAAGCACGAGATCGTCCAATCCCAAAAATTGCGGTTAAACCAATCTCAGCATGCTGTTGTGGCGGGATATTAATGCCAGCAATACGGGCCATGACTGTTCCTTGAATAAATCAATTATAGCCAAAAATAGCAAAATGCTATCCTTGACGTTGTTTATGACGCGGATCAGTACAAATAATTCGTACTACTCCGTGACGTTTAATAATCTTACAATTTCGGCAAACTCGCTTAACTGATGCCATTACTTTCATCGTTAACTCCTAACTTTCCGTAATAATTTTTGACTTACTTAGCACGGAAAATAATTCTAGCCCTAGTAAGATCGTAAGGTGTAAGCTCAACAGTCACCTTGTCTCCCGGTAATATTCTGATATAGTGCATACGCATTTTACCAGATATATGACCAAGAACCACATGACCATTTTCAAGCTTTACACGAAAATTTGCATTAGGAAGATTCTCTAGAATCTCTCCTTGCATTTGTATGACATCGTCCTTAGACATTATCTTCTACTTAAAACAATAAAAATTTTTCATTTCCTTAACTCTTAAAATTAGATTTCTTAAGTAGGGAATCATATTGGTAGGACATTACACAAGATTGAACTTGTGTCATAAAATCCATCGTTACCACAACGATAATTAATAAAGAAGTACCTCCAAAATTAAAAGGCACATTCCATTTCGTTACTAAAAATTCTGGAACGAGACACACTAACACAACATACATTGCACCAATCAATGTTAGACGCACAAGAATTTTATCAATATAACGAGATGTTTGTTCCCCTGGACGAATTCCAGGAATTAATGCACCACTTTTTTTAAGATTATCTGCAGTTTCTCTACTATTAAAAACAAGAGCGGTATAGAAAAAACAGAAAAACAAAATAAACAATGAGTATAAAACTATGTACAAAGGCTGTCTAGGTGAAATCATAATAGCTAAATTAGACAACCAAGTGATTTCTCTAGCACCAGAAAACCAACTTGCTATTGTACCTGGTAGTAACATTAAAGAAGAAGCAAATATAGGAGGAATTACACCTGACATATTTAATTTCAATGGCAAATGTGAACTTTGTCCTCTATACAACTTATTACCAACTTGACGCTGTGCATAATTTACAGGAATTTTTCTCTGTCCCATTTCTACAAATACGACTAATGCTGTTACTAAAAATACTATGCTTAGTATAAAGAAAGCTGATGGAACAGACATAGAATTGACACGAACCATATCTAATAATAGCAAGAAAGAAGATGGTAGCTCTGAAACTATACCTGCAAATATAATAATAGATATACCGTTGCCAATACCACGTTCAGTTATCTGTTCTCCTAACCACATTACAAACATAGTTCCCGTAACCAGGGTTAGGATTCTAGTTGTCAAGTAAAATACACCATCATCAATTATAAGTCCAGGCTGAGACTGTAACACAAGGCAAACGCCAAAAGCTTGTATAGAAGCAACTAAAACAGCACCGTATCTAGTATATTGAGATATCTTTCTACGGCCAGATTCTCCTTCCTTTCTTAAAGATTCTAAATAAGGAACTACCATACTCATTAACTGTACAACTATAGAAGCCGAAATATAAGGCATAATTCCTAATGAAAACACGGAAAAACGGACTAATGCTCCTCCTGAAAACATATTGAATAAACCTATTATTCCACCTTGATTCTGTTGAAACAAATCAGCCAAAACATAAGGATTAACTCCAGGAACAGGGATATGAGTACCAACACGATAAACTATAATGGCAAGAACAAGGAAAATAATCCTACGTTTCAAGTCATAATAGCCAGAATTAGTCTTCGGCGATGATTGCCATCTAGTCACTTTTATAAATACCTCTTAAACTATTACTGATCCACCAGCAGCTTCTATAACAGAGGAAGCGCCAGCTGTTGCTGCGATACCTTTTAATACTAATTTTCGTGACAAACTTCCTGATTTTATAACCTTCACAAATCTTACTTCTCCCTTAACTAAGGAGCTACTTTTCAATACTTGTAAATCAATTTCGTCAACTGGTAAAGACTGCAAATCAGATAGATTAATCTGTGCGTACAAATGATCATCAAATTTCCTAAAACCTCTTTTTGGTAATCGTCTTTGTAATGGCATTTGGCCGCCTTCAAATCCAACTTTATGAAAACCTCCTGAACGAGATTTCTGTCCTTTATGACCACGACCTGCTGTCTTCCCTAAACCAGAACCTATTCCTCGACCAACACGGCGCCTAGAAAATTTACTACCTTCAGCAGGATTTATTGAATTTAATCTTATTTCTAACATATAGCTTTCCTAAACATGCGAAACATCAATAAGATATTTTACTTTTCTAAGCATTCCCCTAACCTCAGGTGTGTTATTTAAAATACTTATACTATTTATTCTACGAAGTCCTAAACCCCTAATAGTCTCTCTATGAGATTTATTTGTTCCAATAGTAGAACGTAAAAGTCTAATCTTTAATTGATCATGAGTCATAAGAACTATCCTAATATTTCCTCTACACTCTTACCTCTTTTAGCAGCAACTTCAGAGGGAGTCATAGAATTACGCAATCCATTAAAAGTTGCCCTAACTAGGTTATATGGATTGCTAGATCCCAAACTTTTGGCAACAACATTACGGATACCCATTACCTCAAAAATAGCACGCATAGGACCTCCAGCTATTACACCTGAACCCTCAGCTGCAGGAGAAATAATCACTTTAGAGGCTCCATGCTTACCAACAACAGCATGTTGCAACGTACCACTTTTTAAAGAAATTTTAAACATATTGCGGCGTGCTTGCTCCATTGCTTTCTGTACAGAAACTGGAACTTCCCTAGCTTTTCCTTTCCCCATACCTATACGGCCATCACCATCACCAACTACAGTAAGAGCCGCAAAACTCATTGTGCGACCACCTTTAACAACTTTACTAACACGATTAACGGCTATCATTTTCTCACGTAAGCCATCTTCGTTATCTTTTTCCGCGTTATTCTTGCCTTGTACTTTGGCCATTTATAAAATCCTCGATCAAAACTTTAATCCAGCCTCACGAGCAGCTTCAGCTAAAACTTTAACTCTGCCGTGATAATGAAAACCGGAACGATCAAAAGCTACGGAGTCTATACCAGCACATTTAGCTTTTTCTGCAATGCGTGCTCCTACTATAGCAGCAGCTATCTTATTACCACCATTAGTAGTTTTCTCGCTCAATAAAGATCTAACTTCAGGCTCTAGAGTTGAAGCACTTACTAGAACTCTATCTCCTTCCGGTGAGAAAATATTGGCGTAAATATGTAAATTAGATCTAAATACCGATAGACGATTAACTTCTAGTCTACTAATTTTTCGCCGAGTTGGAATTGCACGGCGCAACCTGGAATTTTTTTTATTCATATCTTCCTCTTTTGCCTAAATTACTTTTTCTTAGCTTCTTTAAGCACTACTTTCTCATCAGCATAACGCACTCCCTTACCCTTGTAAGGCTCAGGTGTACGATACGATCTAATTTTTGCTGCAACTTGGCCTACAGATTGTTTATCTATGCCTTTTATAATAAGCTCTGTAGGAATAGAACTTTCTGCGACAATTCCAGATGGTAGCTGATGGAAGATATCATGAGAAAAACCAAGCTGCAATTTAACTATAGTTCCCTGTACGGAAGCTCTAAAGCCAACGCCAACTAGCATTAGTTTTCTTTCAAATCCTTTACTAACTCCTACAACCATATTAGATATAAGAGCACGTAAAGTTCCTATCATAGCTTTTGATTTATCTGAAATATTTACAATTGAGAAAAATATTTTATTATCAATAAGCTCTACTTTTACATCATCAACAAGGAACTGTTTTAAAGAGCCTAGAGGGCCATTTATCGTAATTTCGTTACCTTCAATTTTTGCCTCAACTTTACTAGGCAAATCAATTGGATATTTAGCAATTCGTGACATTAGAATTTCTCCTTAGGCCACATAACATAAAACTTCACCACCAATACCATTAGCTTTGGCTTTACGGTCTGTCATAACACCGTGTGAAGTGGAAACTATAGCTATACCCAAGCCATTCATTACTTGTGGAATACTAGAACTCTTTTTATAAACTCTTAAACCAGGGCGAGAAACTCTATCAATTCTCTCTATGACTGGACGTCCAGCATAATACTTGAGAATAATTTCTATTTCTGGCTTACTAGCAACACCTTTAATTTCAAAACTATCTATATATCCCTCTTCTTTTAAAACCGTAGCAATTGCTACTTTTATATTTGAAGACGGAATGATAACCTTTACTTTATCAGTCTGCTGCGCATTGCGGATACGAGTCAACATATCAGCAATTGGATCACTCATGCTCATGCTATTTCTCCTACCAGCTAGCCTTAATCATTCCAGGAATCTCTCCTCTCATTGCCATTTCTCGCAATTTGTGTCGAGCTAATCCAAACTTACGAAAAACACCTCGCGGACGACCCGTCACAACACATCGATTACGCTGTCTTGTGGGATTAGAATTGCGTGGTAACTGCTGCAGCTGTAATCTAGCTTGGTATCTCTCTTCGTCGCCTTTTGATTGATCATCAATTATAGATTTCAGTTGAGCACGTTTAACAGCGAATTTATTAACCAATTTGGTACGTTTAATATCACGATTTATCAGGGACAATTTAGCCACTTTGTAATCCCATTAATTACGAAAAGGAAATCCGAAGGCTGTTAATAAAGCTTTCGCTTCTTCATCAGTCTTCGCTGTAGTAGTGATGCTAATATTCATTCCACGCAAAGTATCGACTTTATCATACTCGACCTCTGGGAAAATGATCTGTTCTTTAACACCTATATTATAGTTGCCATGACCATCAAAAGCACGACCAGAGACACCTCTAAAATCGCGAACTCTAGGCAAAGCAACAGAAACCAAACGATCCAAAAACTCATACATGCGTTCACCACGTAGAGTAACCATACAACCTATTGGATAATTTTCACGAATCTTAAAACCAGCTATAGCTTTACGAGTTTTAGTAACAACAACCTTTTGTCCTGATATTTTTGTTAAATCAGATGCAGCATGATCAACAATTTTTTTATCAGAAACAGCTTCAGATACTCCCATATTCAGAGTAATCTTAGAAAGACGTGGGACTTCCATTACACTCTTGTATCCAAATTTGGACTTTAAACTATCTATAACTGTATTCTTATACAAATCTTGCAAACGAGACATACTTCGCTCCCTATGATTTATTATCTACAGAAGAACCATCGGAACGGAATATTCTAGTCCTTACTCCATCTAATTCCTTAATAAGGACACGCTCTCCTTTTCCTGTAACCTTATTAAATAAAGCTACATTAGATATATGTATAGGCATAGACTTGCTGGTAATACCTCCTGGATTATTATTCATTGGATTAGCTTTCATATGCTTTTTCACAACATTTATCCCATCTACCAACAGGTGATCCTTTCCAACAACAGCTGAAACTATTCCACGACGCTTTTTATCACGACCAGTAAGAATAATAACCTCATCACCTTTACGAATTTTATTCATCAAAGCTTCCCTACAAAACTTCTGGAGCCAAAGATACAATCTTCATAAACCTTTCATTACGTAATTCACGCGTGACAGGCCCAAAGATACGAGTACCAATTGGCTCTAACTTTGCATTTAATAACACAGCAGCGTTACTATCAAATTTAAGTAACGCTCCGTCTTTTCGGCGCACACCTTTTGCTGTGCGCACAACAACAGCATTATACACTTCGCCTTTTTTTACACGTCCACGTGGAGCTGCATCTTTAACGCTTACTTTAATAATATCGCCGATTCCGGCATAACGTCGCTTAGATCCGCCGAGAACTTTGATACACATAACATGACGCGCACCAGTATTATCAGCCACATCTAGCGTGGTTTGCATTTGGATCATGATTTTTCCTATTCCAACTTAACAACTCAATTCAATTGTTGTCAGTTTTGGCCCCGTTCTTCTGACATGGTACATTGACCAAACAGATATGGGTTGAAATCTTAATATAATGTCTCTCCATCATTAAGATAAGAGAAACATCTCCCGGTATTGTCTCATGTTTTTATAAAGAACACAAGAATACACTAACTAAAAACAGTAAACATAAATTCAGAATACTAGATAACTCTTGCTGCATCAATTAAACGCACAACAAGCCAAGATTTAGTACGAGAAATTGGTCTGCATTCTTTTATTTCTACTGTATCCCCCTCATTATATTTATTATCTATATCATGAGCTTTGTACTTTACAGAACGAGTTACTATCTTGCCAAGAATATTGTGTTTTACTCTTCTCTCAACTACAACGACAACAGACTTATCCATTTTATTACTAACAACTTTTCCAATTAGTGTCCGTTGACGTTTAGAATTCTGAATTACAGCAGAATTATCCATTTCTTATTTCCTCTGTCAATATAGTACGTATCCTAGCTATATCTCTACGTACTTTACATATCTGACTAGTATTAACAAGTTGCTTTGTAGCTACTTGCATACGCAATCTAAACTGAGCTTTTAATAAACTATCAAGCTCACTCTTAAGATCAGTTTTATTTTTTAAACGAAGCTCACTAGCTTTCATAAAAATCCCTTTAAGCACCTATACGACGAGATACAAAAACAGTAGAAACCGGCAATTTAGCTGCAGCTAAACGGAAAGCTTCTCTTGCTAATTCTTCGCTAACGCCCTCCATCTCATACAGCACCTTTCCTGGCTGAATTTCTGATACCCAATATTCTGGATTGCCCTTACCATTACCCATACGAACTTCTGCTGGTTTTTGAGATATTGGCTTATCAGGGAAAATACGAATCCAGACCCTACCGCCACGCTTAATATGTCTATTAATAGCACGTCTAGCAGATTCTATTTGTCTAGCTGTTAATCTTCCTCTACCTGTAGCCTTAAGCCCAAACTCACCAAAGGCCACATTAGCTCCACTAGTGGCAAGTCCAGTATTTCTACCTTTATGTTCTTTACGATATTTTCTACGAGCTGGTTGTAGCATAATTAGCCTACCTCATTTTCTGAAGAAGCAACGTTATTATTCTGTTGGGCACGATAGTTAGTTTTTCCAGATCCGCGATTACGAGACGCCTTATCTGACCTATCTCCCTTTGAAGAACGTCTTGGTTTACGATTATCTTCTTCTTTTAAAGACTTGACATCATTCGACAACACTTCATTAGAAAAAGACATATCGCCTTTATATATCCAGACTTTGACGCCTATAACACCGTAAGTTGTACGAGCCTCAGAGGTTGCATAGTCAATATTAGCCTTAAGGGTATGTAAAGGAACCCTGCCTTCACGATACCATTCGGTACGTGCTATTTCTATACCATTCAGTCTTCCTGAGCTCATTATTTTAATGCCCTTTGCTCCTAATCTCATAGCATTTTGCATTGCTCGTTTCATTGCCCTACGAAACATTATGCGTTTCTCCAACTGTTGCGCTATAGAATCAGCAATTAGTTGAGCATCAATTTCTGGTTTTCGAACTTCCTCTATATTAACATGTACAGGAACACCAGCTAATCTTTGAAGATCTGTCTTCAAAATTTCTATATCTTCTCCACGCTTACCTATAACTACCCCAGGACGAGCTGAATAAATAGTTACTCTAGCATTCTTAGCTGGTCTTTCTATTAGCACTCTGCTGACAGAAGCTCCTTTAAGTTTTTTCTTTAAATATTCACGAATTCGTATATCACCAGCCAGCATACCGCTGAAATCACGGTCTTCAGCGTACCAACGCGACGACCAGTTCCTGGAGACTGATAAACGAAACCCTGTAGGACAAATTTTCTGACCCATATATTACCTCTCTCCCTAGGATTCTACCTTAACGGTAATATGACAAGTTTGTTTTTCAATGCGATTACCACGACCTTTAGCGCGAGCAGAAAAACGTTTCATAGACTGAGCCTTGTCAATAAAAATTTCTTTAACATATAACTCATCTACATCAGCACCATTATTGTGCTCAGCATTAGCAATTGCAGATTCAACAGCTTTTTTAATAACACAAGCAGCTTTTTTAGGCGAAAACGTTAATATATTAACCGCTTGCGCAACAGATTTATTTCTTATTAAATCAGCAACTAATCGAACCTTTTGAGCTGACATATGAATTCCACGGATAACAGCAGTAGTTATCATTTAATTACCTCTTAGCCTTCTTGTCTGCAGCATGTCCTTTAAATGTTCTGGTAGCAGCAAACTCACCTAATTTATGACCAACCATGTTTTCGTTTATATAAACAGGCACTTGCTGACGACCATTATGGACTGCAATTGTTAATCCAATAAAATCAGGGAGAATAGTTGACCTACGCGACCATGTTTTAATTGGTTTTTTATCCTTATTTGCAAAGGCTGCCTCTATCTTTTTCATCAGATGAAGATCGACAAAAGGTCCTTTTTTGATAGAACGTGACATATTCGTTCGCCTCTTATTATTTACGCTTACGTTTTTGGACTATCATATTATCAGTCCTTTTATTGCGACGAGTTTTATACCCCTTAGCTGGAGTTCCCCATGGACTTACAGGCTCTCTAGCCTCACCGGTACGACCCTCTCCGCCACCATGCGGATGATCTACCGGATTCATGGCTACACCACGAACCGTAGGACGAACACCACGCCAGCGCATTGCTCCTGCCTTGCCTATTTGACGAAGACTATGCTCACCATTTCCAACTTCTCCAAGAGTTGCGCGACAATCAATATGAATGTTACGAACCTCTCCAGATCTCAAACGAATCTGAGCATAAACACCTTCTCTAGCAAGCAAAACTGCAGATGATCCAGCTGATCTAGCTAATTGGGCACCTTTGCCAGGACGCATCTCTATACAATGTATGGTTGATCCAACAGGTATATTTCGTATAGGTAAAGCATTACCAATACGAATTGGAGATTCAATTCCAGACATTAAAACATCACCAACGCTAAGATCTCTAGGGGCTATTATATAACGACGCTCACCATCTGAATAACATAAAAGAGCTATATATGCGCTACGATTAGGATCATATTCAAAACGCTCTACTTTAGCAGATATACCGTCTTTACTACGACAAAAATCAATCAATCTATAATGTTTCTTGTGACCCCCGCCCTTATGTCTAACAGTGATATGACCGTTATTATTTCTACCAGAGATGCGATTCTTTTTTTCCAGTAAAGCAAAAAAAGGATCGCCCTTATGAAGGGATGGATTTACTAATTTTACTAATCCTCTCCTACCAGGAGAAGTAGGTTTTACCTTTACAATAGACATTTACACCACCTCTGCAAAGTTAATCTCATGACCATCGCTAAGGGATACATAAGCTTTCTTTTCATTACGACGATGGCCAATAAAACGACCAAAACGTTTAACTTTGCCTTTTTTATTAAATATGCTTACAGAGTCTACTTTTACATTAAACAAGAGCTCTACAGCCGCCTTAACTTCTATTTTTGTAGCATCTGGTAAAACTCTAAAAGCAACTTGTCTATACTTATCAGCAATATTTGTTGTTTTCTCTGTAACTACTGGAGCTAAAATAACTTGCATTAAGCGTTCCGCACTCATCCAAACATCTCCTCTAGTTGATTAACAGCTGATTTTGCAATCACTATCTTCTTATAATGAATCAACGACAATGGATCTATATAGTGCGGTTCTATAACGGCTACATGTGATAAATTACGAGTAGCTAGATAAATATTTTCATCAATCTCGTCTAATATAATCAATATTGATTCAGAGCCAAAATTTTTAATTTTTAAAGCAGCCTCTTTGGTCTTTGGAGAATCAAGCTTTAAAGAATCAATTACCAATATACGATCTTCTTTGACCAATTGAGATAATATAGATCTAATCCCAGCTCTATACATCTTTTTATTAATCTTCTGAGAAAAATTTTCCTCTGGAGAATTAGGAAATATACGACCACCCCCTCTCCACAAAGGAGAAGAAGTCATCCCTGCCCTTGCACGACCAGTACCCTTTTGACGCCAAGGTTTTTTAGTACTATGCTTAACACTTGCACGATCTTTTTGTGCTCGATTACCAGATCTTGCATTTGCTTGGAACGCAACAACTATTTGATGAATCAATGATTCATTTACTTCGCTACCAAAAACCAGATCAGAAACATTCATTATAGATGCCTGATCTTGATTATCAAGGAGCTTTATGTCCATTTTCTAGCTCCTCTTCTTTAAGATTTTCTTTATGGCTGGAAGAACAACTATTTCAGAATCAGAATAACCTGGAACAGCGCCTCTAACTATTATCAAGCTTCTAGCGGAATCTATTCTAACTATTTCCAAATTTTGAATAGTGCAAGAAACAGATCCTAGATGTCCAGGCATTTTTTTTCCAGGAAATACTCTACCAGGATCTTGAGCCTGACCTATAGAGCCAGGAGCCCTATGGGAACGAGAATTACCATGAGAAGCTCTTTGTGAACCAAAATTATGACGCTTTATTGCTCCAGCAAAACCTTTACCTATAGTTGTTCCAGAAACATCAACCTGCTGACCAACCTCAAAGATTGAATTTATATCTAAAACAGAACCAACAGCAAAATCTAAAGAATCGGCAGGATTTAGGCGAAATTCTTTTAATACGCTACCAGAATCAATACCAGCCTTAGAATAATGACCAGCTAGTGATTTGGTAATACGTGATGGTTTTCCAATACCATAAGCCAACTGAACGGCTGCATAACCATCTTTCTCTACTGATTTTATTTGTGCAATACGATTATTTGACACATCCAGGACAGTTACGGGAATAGACTCACCTTCATCCGTAAAAATTCTAGTCATGCCAATCTTGCGACCTAACATTCCTAATCTATAGGACGTAGAAGTCGAATTCAACATTATTATCTCCATTTTGGCTACGATTGGCCAATGTACTACTAAGCTTTAATAAAAAAACATAAAACAAAAACAAACATAGATAACTAACAATCTATATTTGCCCAAGTTTTTGATTCTACCATGTTAAATTATAACTGAGCAATTATATACACGCATAAGATAACACAACGTGACAAAATATTATAAAAATTATTGTAAAGCGATCTCTACATCAACTCCAGCTGGCAAGTCTAGCCTCATTAACGCATCTACGGTTTTGTCTGTAGGTTCTACTATATCCATTAAACGTTGATGAGTACGAACCTCAAACTGGTCACGAGAAGTTTTATTAACATGTGGAGATCGCAATAAATCATAACGACGAATTCTAGTCGGTAAAGGAACTGGACCCCTGACAATAGCACCAGTACGCTTTGCTGTATCAACTATTTCTGCAGCAGATTGATCGATTAACTTGTAGTCAAATGCTTTCAAGCGAATACGAATCTTTTGATTTTTCATAAATCTTCCTAAAGAACGAAAAACGAAGGCCTACTGCCTTCGTTATATTTTCAAGCAATAATTTTTGGATACTACACCAGCACCAACAGTTCTACCACCTTCACGGATAGCAAAACGCAAAACCTTCTTCCATTGCTATAGGTGATAATAATCTTACTGTCATGGCAACATTATCACCTGGCAATACCATCTCCTTATCTTCTGGCAACTCAATAGTTCCTGTTACATCTGTAGTTCTAAAATAGAATTGTGGGCGATATCCCTTAAAAAATGGAGTATGTCTACCACCTTCTTCTTTAGATAACACATATACTTCAGCAGTAAATTCTGTATGTGGAGTAATAGATCCTGGTTTAGCTAATACCTGACCTCTCTCTACATCTTCCCTCTTAGTACCTCGAAGCAAAATACCTACATTATCACCTGCCTGACCTTGATCAAGCATCTTGCGAAACATTTCAACACCAGTACATATAGTCTTGACTGTAGGCTTAATACCTATAATCTCTATTTCCTCTCCTACTTTTACCACTCCACGTTCTACACGACCAGTAACAACTGTTCCACGTCCAGATATTGAGAACACATCCTCAACAGGCAATAAAAACGCACCATCAACTGCTCTCTCTGGTGTTGGTATGTAGGTATCTAAAGCATCTGCTAGAGCTAAAATTGCTTGTTCTCCAAGCTCACCCTTATCACCTTCCAAGGCTAATTTAGCAGAACCTTTTATTATAGGAGTATCATCACCAGGAAAATCATATTTTGATAATAGTTCTCGAACTTCCATTTCAACAAGTTCCAAGAGCTCTTCATCATCAACCATATCTGCCTTGTTTAGAAAAACAACAATGTAAGGCACACCAACCTGACGAGATAACAATATATGCTCTCTAGTCTGTGGCATTGGGCCATCAGCAGCAGAAACCACTAATATCGCACCATCCATCTGTGCCGCACCAGTTATCATATTCTTAACATAGTCAGCATGCCCAGGACAGTCAACATGGGCATAGTGACGTGCTGATGTCTCATATTCAACATGAGCGGTATTTATAGTAATACCCCTAGCTTTCTCTTCTGGAGCAGCATCAATCTGAGCATAAGCTCGTGCTTCTCCACCAAATTTTAGTAGACTAAAACCGTAGTAATAGCAGCAGTTAAAGTTGTTTTACCATGATCAACGTGACCAATCGTACCTACATTTACGTGCGGCTTGCTACGTTCAAACTTGCCTTTTCGCCATATGTCATTCCTTAAACTTTCTTAAATTCAGATAAATATCATTCACATAAAAATGTGAACGATATTCGTTAATATTTACTTTGATCTTGCTGCAATAACATCATCTGCTACATTCTTCGGTGCTTCTGAATAATGCTTAAACTCCATTGTATATGTAGCTCGTCCTTGAGTTAAAGAACGAAGACTAGTAGCATAACCAAACATTTCAGCCAGAGGCACCTCTGCTTTTATTATTTTCCCCCCACCCATGATATCATCCATGCCTTGAACTATTCCTCTGCGAGAAGATAGGTCACCCATAACGGTACCGGCATAATCCTCTGGAGTTTCCACTTCTACTGCCATCATAGGCTCAAGTAGTACTGGACTAGCTTTCCTTAGGCCATCCTTAAATGCCATAGAACCGGCCATCTTGAATGCATTTTCGTTAGAATCGACATCATGATATGATCCAAAAAACAATGTAACTTTAACATCCACTATAGGATAACCAGCAAGGACGCCAGATGGTAAAGTTTCTTGAATACCTTTATCTACAGCAGGTATGTATTCTCTAGGAACAACACCACCCTTAATCGCATCAACAAACTGATATCCTTCCCCTGGAGACAATGGCTCAACTTTTAGTACAACATGGCCATACTGACCGCGCCCACCAGACTGTTTAATAAATTTACCTTCAGCTTCTTCGCAAGTTTTTCTAATGGTCTCCCTGTAAGCAACCTGTGGTCTACCAACATTAGCTTCTACACCAAACTCTCTTTTCATTCGATCAACTAGAATCTCTAAATGCAACTCCCCCATTCCAGAAATTATAGTCTGACCAGACTCTTCATCACTACGGACTCTGAAAGAAGGATCTTCTTGAGCTAAACGTGATAAGGCCATACCCATTCTTTCTTGATCGCTCTTAGACTTTGGTTCAACTGCCTGAGATATAACGGGCTCAGGAAATATCATTCTCTCTAGAGTAATATGCGAGTCTAAATCACAAAGAGTCTCTCCTGTTGTAACTTCTTTAAGGCCAACAACTGCAGCAATGTCACCAGACAGAACTTCTTTAATCTCTTCTCTATTATTAGCATGCATCTGTAATAATCTACCAATACGCTCTTTCTTCCCCTTTATGGGATTAAAAATAGTATCTCCAGATTTTAGAACTCCTGAGTAAACTCTAATAAAAGTTAACTGGCCAACAAATGGATCACTCATTAACTTAAAAGCTAGTGCTGACAATTTCTCTTTATCATCAGCTTTACGGAGAATCTCATTACCTTCATCATCTATACCAGAAACAGGTGGTATATCTATAGGAGAAGGAAGATAATCAATAACAGCATCCAACATTCTTTGTACGCCTTTATTTTTAAAGGCAGAGCCGCAAAGCATAGGTTGGATCTCACAAGCAATAGTCCTGGCCCTTATAGCAGAATTAATATCTGACTCATCCAAATTGCCAGTTTCCAGATACTTGTTCATAAATTCTTCTGAGAATTCAGCAGCTACTTCTAATAGATTCTCTCTCCATTTCTCTACCTGATCTCTTAAATCTGAAGATATTTCTTGATAGTTAAATTTAGTACCCTGACTTTGTTCATCCCATATAATGGCCTTCATTTTTACAAGATCTACAACACCCATAAATTTATCTTCAGAACCAATAGGTATAACAATAGGGACCGGATTTGCTCTCAAACGTAATCTCAACTGATCATAAACTTTAAAGAAATTAGCGCCTGTCCTATCCATCTTATTAACAAATGCAAGGCGAGGGACTTTATATTTATTTGCTTGACGCCATACTGTCTCTGATTGAGGCTGAACTCCTCCAACAGCGCAGTAAACCATGCAAGCACCATCCAAGACCCTCATGGAACGTTCTACTTCTATAGTAAAGTCTACGTGACCTGGAGTATCAATAATATTTATTCTATGCTCTGGATAATTATTAGCCATCCCTTTCCAGAAAGCAGTAGTAGCAGCAGAAGTAATAGTAATACCACGTTCTTGTTCTTGCTCCATCCAATCCATAGTAGCAGCGCCATCATGGACTTCACCAATCTTATGATTAACACCAGTATAAAATAAGATTCTCTCTGTAGTAGTAGTTTTACCTGCATCTATATGAGCAGAAATACCTATGTTACGGTAGTATTCTACCGGAGTTTTACGGGACATTATATTACCTCCAACTACCAACGAAAATGGCTAAACGCTTTATTAGCCTCTGCCATCTTATGAGTATCCTCTCTCTTTTTCATAGCAGAACCTCTAGATTCGGATGCATCAATTAATTCCCCAGCCAAACGAAGATCCATAGATTTCTCACCACGTTTTTTAGCTGCTTCACGAACCCAACGCATAGATAGAGCTAATCGACGAATAGGTCTAACTTCAATAGGAACTTGATAGTTTGCTCCACCAACACGACGACTTTTTACTTCCACTATAGGTTTTACATTGCTGATAGCAAGACTAAAGATCTCCAGAGGATTTTTACCTGTCTTATTGCCAATCTGATCTAATGCTCCGTAAACAATACGTTCAGCAACAGCTTTTTTGCCACTCAACATAACAATATTAATAAATTTAGCTAACTCAACACTACCAAATTTAGGATCTGGCAAAATCTCTCTCTTGGGAATCTCTCTACGACGTGACATTTACTAACTTCCTTGTGTAATTCAGTTGAACCATTAAAGTCAAAGCTGCTTAAAAAGCAGCTACTTACATGCCATTTAATAAAAAATGGCCACACTTTCTATAATTTTTCATCGTAGCATTACGATTTTTTGGAACGTTTCGCTCCATATTTTGAACGAGCTTGTTTGCGATTTTTCACCCCTTGCAAATCAAGGGAACCTCGAACGATATGATATCTAACACCTGGAAGGTCTTTTACACGACCACCACGAACTAGAACTACCGAGTGCTCTTGCAAATTATGTCCCTCTCCACCAATATATGAGATAACTTCATAACCATTGGTTAAGCGAACCTTAGCAACCTTACGCATAGCTGAGTTAGGCTTTTTAGGGGTTGTTGTGTAAACACGGGTACACACCCCTCTACGTTGAGGACAATTTTCCAAAGCTGGACTTTTATTCTTGATAATGCTGACCTCGCGCGGTCTACGCACAAGCTGGCTGATAGTAGGCATATACTATAAAATCCCTTTATATTACATTTCTGTTTAACAATTATTTATGTTTCTACAGGCAAAAAATAGTAAAGCAGGTAACTAAAACAATAAACACATTAAAACGGCTATATTGTAAATAGGGACCCGCAAATAATACAACAAAAGATGCTAAAGTAGCACCGTAACATAACCACAATTATAAAAATAAGACATAATTGAGGATAATACCTTCGTTATGACTGATTGTCAAAGTAGAAAAATAACAATACACAATCAGTCATGCAAATCATTAAAAAACAGCATTTTCGAAAGGATCAATAGGATCTCTTCTAGACAAGGATTTATCTGACTCATCAGAATGACTGATCTTAGCCTTACGAGCATTATGGCAAGATAAACCAGTACCTGCTGGAATTAAACGACCGACAATAACATTTTCCTTAAGACCTCTTAAGTCATCACGCTTACCCATAATCGCAGCTTCTGTTAAAACACGAGTAGTCTCTTGAAAGGATGCTGCTGATATAAAAGAATCTGTAGATAGAGAAGCTTTTGTGATCCCTAATAAAATATTATCGTAAGTTGCTTGCATCTCTCCTCGAGAATTAACACGATCATTCTCATTTAATAGCTCTGATCGTTCTACTTGCTCTCCAGGAATGAATTTAGTATCTCCTGGGCTAGAGATAACTACTCTACGCAACATTTGACGGACAATTACTTCTATATGCTTATCATTTATTTTTACACCTTGGAGACGATAGACATCTTGGACTTCATTTACTATATAAGATACAAGGCTTTCTACACCCTGTAACCTCAATATATCATGAGGATCAGCCGGGCCATCTACTATAATTTCGCCCTTATTTACTACCTGCCCATCATGTACCAATATTTGTTTCTCTTTAGAAATTAAAAATTCGTGAGATATACCATCAAGATCGGTAATAACAAGTCTTTGTTTTCCTTTTGTTTCTTTTCCAAATGAAACTGTTCCTGTAACCTCAGCAAGCATACCAGAATCTTTCGGAGATCTAGCTTCAAACAATTCAGCAACACGAGGTAAGCCTCCAGTTATATCACGTATCTTTTGTGATTCTTGTGGTATTCTTGCCAGTATCTCTCCTATTGATACAGATTGACCATCACGAACAGTAATAAGAGCTCCAATTGGAAAAGCTATGCTCACAGAATGATCTGTACCAGCTATCTTGACATCATCTCCAGAATCATTAGTAAGCTTGATTTGCGGACGCATCATAATCTTATTACCGCGAGTTTTAGGAGTGATCACGACTAAAGTAGATAAACCTGTTAATTCATCTACTTGCTTGGCTACAGTGACACCTTCTTCTATATTCTCGAATTTAACCACTCCTGAATACTCTGATACTATAGGCCTAGTTAAAGGATCCCATGATGACAATCTCATTCCAGCTTTAATATTTTCACCATCTCCAACTAACAAAATGGCACCATATGGTATTTTATGCCTTTCACGTTCTCGAGAATTTTCATCAAAAACTGCCAATTCTCCTGAACGAGAAATTGCTATACGTTCACCCTTCGGATTAGTTACGTATCTCATGGTCCCCATAAAACCAACAACACCATTTGATTTTGTTTCTACAAAACTAGCAAGAGCTGATCGAGAAGCTGCACCGCCTATATGGAAAGTTCTCATAGTCAACTGAGTACCTGGCTCTCCAATAGACTGGGCTGCTATAACACCAACAGCTTCTCCTATATCAACAGAAGTACCTCTGCCTAAATCTCTACCATAACAAGAAGCACATAAACCGCGTCTTGTCTCACAAGTTAAAGGTGTTCTGATTCGAACCTCATCTATACCTAGAGAATCTATTTTTTCTACCAAACTTTCATCTAATAAAGTACCAACAGGAATAACAATATCTCTAGTATCGGGATTGACAATATCAGACGCCGTAACACGTCCTAGTATTCTATCATGCAAGGATTCTATTACCTCACCACCCTCAATAAGAGCCTTCATACTATAGCCATGAGATGTGCCACAGTCATATTCCGTGATTACTAAATCCTGAGTAACATCTACTAAACGACGAGTCAAGTACCCAGAATTAGCTGTTTTTAAAGCAGTATCAGCTAGACCTTTACGAGCACCATGGGTAGAAATAAAATATTGTAAAACATTCAATCCTTCTCGAAAGTTAGCACTAATAGGTGTCTCAATTATGGATCCGTCAGGCTTTGCCATCAATCCTCTCATACCAGCCAATTGACGTATTTGAGCAGCAGATCCTCTAGCACCAGAATCAGCCATCATATAAATAGAATTAAATGATTCCTGACTCGTACTATTCCCATTTCTATCTAATACAGGTTCAGTGGCTATATATTCCATCATGGCCTTGCCTACTTTATCACTAGCTTTTCCCCATATATCTACAACATTATTATATCTTTCCTGAGATGTAACTAGTCCTGATGAATATTGCTTATCTATCTCTTTAACTTCTTTATTTGCCTCTGCAAGAATATCTGCCTTTGCTTTTGGAATTAACATATCTTCCATAGCAATAGATATGCCTGCTCTAGTTGCCAGAGAAAATCCTGCTTGCATAAGTCTATCAGCAAAAATTACAGTAGCCCTTAAACCACAACGCCTAAAAGAATAATTTATTAAACGAGAAATTTCCTTCTTTTTCAATGCCTTATTTAAAACAGAGAAAGATAAACCCTTAGGCAATGTTTCTGATAGCAATGCTCTACCAACAGTGGTTTCATAGCGATGAACAACTGGACAAAAATCATCTTCATTATTACGCTCATATTCAGTAATTCGAACTGAAACACGACTTTGTAACTCAACCTCATTATTATGATAAGCTCTCTGAACTTCTGAAACATCAGAAAAACACATGTGCTCGCCTAAACCATTTATACGTTCACGAGTAGCATAATACAAACCCAATACTATATCCTGAGAGGGAACTATAGATGGTTCACCATTAGCAGGGAACAATATATTATTAGAAGACAACATAAGAGTACGTGCCTCAAGTTGCGCCTCCAGAGATAAAGGAACATGGACAGCCATCTGATCTCCATCAAAATCAGCATTAAAAGCTGCACATACCAATGGATGTAACTGTATTGCTTTTCCTTCAATGAGGACCGGCTCAAAAGCTTGAATCCCTAATCTGTGTAATGTTGGCGCCCTATTCAACATAACTGGATGCTCTCTAATAACTTCTTCTAATATATCCCAAACTACTGGATCTTGACTATCAACCATCTTTTTAGAAGCTTTAATTGTATTAGCAAGCCCCATCATCTCAAGCTTGTTGAATATAAATGGTTTAAATAATTCCAAAGCCATTAGTTTTGGTATACCACATTGGTGTAATTTAAGCTGAGGACCAACCACTATAACAGAACGTCCTGAATAATCGACTCTCTTTCCTAATAGATTCTGGCGGAACCTACCACCCTTACCTTTAATCATATCCGCTAAAGATTTCAACTGACGTTTATTAACACCAGTCATTGCTTTACCTCTACGACCATTATCAAGCAAAGAATCAACTGCCTCTTGAAGCATTCTCTTTTCATTTCTAAGAATAATCTCTGGCGCTTTTAACTCTATTAATCTTTTCAAACGATTGTTACGGTTTATAACACGACGATATAAATCATTTAAGTCGGAAGTTGCAAAACGTCCACCATCTAAAGGAACTAATGGCCTTAAATCAGGTGGCAATACAGGCAACACCTCCATGATCATCCATTCCGCTTTTATTTCAGATCTATGGAATCCTTCCATAACTTTTAGTCTTTTAGATATTTTTTTTATTTTTGCCTCAGAAGTAGTATTTTTAATTTCACTTCTAAGAGTTTCAATTTCTCGACTAATATCCATAGTGCGCAACAATTCGCGCACAGCCTCGGCTCCCATTAAAGCCTTAAACTCATCACCATATTCTTCTGTTTTTGACAAAAAATCATCATCAGTCATAATCTGACAACGTTTTAAAGGAGTCATGCCTGCATCAATAACACACCAAGCTTCAAAATATAGAACTCTCTCTATATCACGTAACGTCATGTCCAATACTATACCTAATCTAGATGGCAGACTCTTTAGAAACCAAATATGAGCAACTGGGCTAGCAAGTTCTATGTGGCCCATTCTTTCTCTGCGAACTTTTGATGCAGTTACTTCAACACCACACTTCTCACAAATAACACCCCTATGTTTTAGGCGCTTATATTTACCACATAAACATTCATAATCCTTTATAGGACCAAATATCTTTGAGCAGAATAAGCCATCTCTTTCCGGCTTAAAAGTACGATAATTTATAGTTTCTGGTTTACGAACTTCTCCGTATGACCAAGAACGAATCTTCTCTGGTGAAGCAAGACTGACCTTAATAGAATCAAATTGCTCATCCTGGGAAACCTGTTTAAAAAGATCAATAAGAGCTTTCATTAGTTACGCTCCAAATCTATATCCAAACCTAAAGAACGAATTTCTTTAACAAGAACATTAAATGACTCAGGCATTCCAGCATCAATTAAATGATCTCCCTTAACTATACTTTCGTAAACCTTGGTCCTCCCAGAAATATCATCAGATTTTACAGTTAACATTTCCTGCAATGTATAAGCAGCACCATAAGCTTCCAAAGCCCAAACCTCCATTTCACCGAAGCGCTGACCACCAAATTGTGCTTTACCACCTAAAGGTTGCTGAGTAACCAACGAATATGGACCAATCGATCTTGCATGCATTTTATCATCAACCAAATGGTGTAATTTTAAATAATACATATACCCTACAGTAACAGGCCGTTCAAACTTCTCTCCTGTTCTACCATCAAACAACCAAGACTGTGCTCGAGATTTAGTCAATTGCATTTCATCGGCAATATCATCTGGATAGGCTGTGTTTAGCAGCTCCTGAATCTCTCTTTCATTAACACCATCAAAAACTGGAGTTGCGACAGGTAAACCTGATCTTAAATTATTAGCCAACTCTAAAACTTCTTTGTCTGTCAAATTATCTACAGAAATAGTATTAGATTCATAAATTTTGCTTAGATATTCTCTAATTTTTAAAACTTGTTGTTTTAATTCAGAGTTGAGAGCATCACTAATACGAGCTCCTATTCCTTTAGCAGCCCATCCTAAATGAACTTCTAAAACTTGACCAACATTCATCCTAGAAGGAACACCCAAAGGGTTCAAAACAATATCAACTGGTGTTCCATCAGCCATATAAGGCATATCCTCGACAGGAACTATTCTAGAAACAACACCCTTATTGCCGTGTCTACCAGCCATTTTATCACCTGGTTGCAACCTACGTTTTACAGCTAGATATACTTTTACCATCTTCAATACACCAGGAGGCAACTCGTCTCCTTGTGTTAATTTTTTCCTTTTTTCCTCAAACAATGAGTCAAACTGCTTCCGCTCCTGCTCAAGAGAGTATTTTGCTTGCTCTAAGATATTAGCCAACTCTTCTGACTCAAGACGTATATCAAACCAGTGCCAATGATCAATAGAACGAAGATAATCTTTAGTAATCAATGACCCTTTTAATAATTTAGAAGGACCTCCATTAGCCATACTACCCAGTAGTATTTTTTCAATCCTATCAAACTGATCCTTTTCAACTATACGTAAACGATCATTTAAATCTTGACGATACTTTTTAAGATCATCATCAATAATAGACTGAGCTCGATTATCCCTTACAACACCTTCTCGTGTAAAAACTCTAACATCTATTATAGTACCACTCATACCAGACGGTACTCTTAGAGAAGTATCCTTTACATCAGAGGCTTTCTCTCCAAATATTGCTCTAAGTAATTTCTCTTCTGGAGTTAATTGTGTTTCCCCTTTTGGGGTAACCTTACCAACTAAAACGTCATCAGGTCCTACCTCAGCACCTATGCAGATAATACCAGAATCATCTAATCTATTTAATTGAGTCTCAGAAAGGTTACTAATATCCCTAGTAATATCTTCTGGTCCTAACTTGGTATCTCTGGCAACAATAGTTAATTCTTCTATATGAACAGAGGTATATCTATCATCAGAAACAACTTTTTCTGAAATAAGAATAGAATCTTCAAAGTTGTAACCATTCCATGGCATGAAAGCAATTAGCATATTCTGTCCTAAAGCTAATTCCCCAAGATCCGTTGAGGCACCATCAGCTAAAACATCACCTTTTGCAACATTATCACCAAGTCTTACTATTGGACGTTGATTTATATTTGTATTCTGATTCGATCGTGTATATTTAATAAGATTATATATGTCAACACCGACTTCTCCAGCTATGTTCTCTACATCATTTACTCTGATAACTATACGCTCAGCATCAACGTAATCAACCACCCCACCTCTTAGCGCTTGAACAGTTGTTCCTGAATCAACAGCAACTATGCGCTCTAGACCAGTGCCAACAATAGGTTTTTCTGGACGCAAACAAGGAACAGCTTGCCTTTGCATATTCGCGCCCATAAGTGCCCGATTGGCATCATCATGCTCTAAGAAAGGTATTAATGAAGCAGCAACAGATACTATTTGGGAAGGAGCTACATCCATATAATGAACATTATTTGGAGATGTTAGTAGAGTTTCTCCAGATTCTCTACATGCAACAAGCTCATCTATAAAAACACCGTTATTATCTAGCTCAGCATTTGCTTGAGCGATAACGTAATTACTCTCTTCTATAGCTGATAGATAATCAATTTGATCACTAACTTTACCATTTATGACTTTTCTATATGGAGTTTCCAAGAAACCATATTCATTTAAACGGGCATATAAAGACATAGAATTTATAAGACCGATATTAGGACCTTCTGGGGTTTCTATTGGACAAACCCTGCCGTAATGGGTTGGATGAACATCGCGAACCTCAAATCCAGCTCTATCTCTTGTTAAACCACCAGGTCCCAGTGCAGAAACACGACGCTTGTGTGTAACCTCAGATAAAGGATTAGTCTGATCCATAAACTGAGATAACTGACTAGAACCAAAAAATTCTTTTATGGCAGCAGAGATTGGTTTTGAATTTATCAAGTCATGAGGCATTAAATTGTCTACTTCTGCCTGGCCTAGTCTCTCTTTAACAGCCCTTTCAACTCTAACTAAACCAGATCTAAATTGATTTTCAGTCAACTCTCCTACACACCTAACCCTACGATTTCCAAGATGGTCTATATCATCTATATTTCCATGCCCATTACGTAAATTAACCAATAATTTTATTATGTCAAGTATATCCTCACCAGTTAGTATAGTTTTGTCAACCAAATCTTCACGACCTAACCTACTATTTATCTTCATTCTTCCTACACGTGATAAATCATAGGTAGTATCACTGAAAAATAATCGATCGAACAAAGACTCAACAGCTTCTTCTGTGGGAGGTTCACCCGGTCTCATCATGCGATATATTGCTATTCTAGCAGACATCTGATCTACAGTTTCATCTATTCTAAGAGTTTGAGAAATATAAGCACCCCTATCTAAATCATTTGTATATAAGGTCCTAATATTTTTTACACAAGAATTTCTTAAAATTTCCAAAGTTTGCTCTGAAATTTCTTCATTAGCGCGAATTAAAATCTCACCAGTTTCAGAATCAATAATATTCTCTGCAATAATTCGGCCAAGCAAAAAATCATCTGATACGTTAATCTTATTTATATTAGATTGAGAGATTAATCTTATGCTCCTGGAGCTAATCCTCTTATCCTTTTCTACTATAATATTCCCTTCTTTGTCAGCAATGTCAAAACTAGAAACCTCACCCTTCCACCTATCAGGGACAAATTCTAAAACAGCGCCATTACTATTTAACTCAAATAGATCAAAATCAAAGAAATATGAAAGTATAAACTCATCCGAGAAGCCAATTGCCTTTAACAAAATGGTTACAGGCATCTTTCTTCTACGATCTATTCTAAAAAATAATATATCCTTAGGATCAAACTCGAAATCTAACCATGATCCACGATAAGGTATGATTCTGGCTGAAAATAACAATTTTCCAGAACTATGAGTTTTACCTTTATCATGTTCAAAAAACACTCCAGGTGATCTATGCAACTGAGAAACTACAACCCTCTCTGTGCCATTAATAATGAAAGACCCAGCAGAAGTCATAAGAGGAATCTCGCCCATATAAACTTCTTGCTCTTTAACTTCCTTAATATTAGATTTATTTGAATCCTTATCAATTAGAACTAAACGTAATTTAGCTCTCAAAGGAGATGCGTATGATAAACCACGCTGCTGGCATTCCTTTACGTCAAACACAGGGTCACCGAGAGAATAACTAACAAACTCTAGGAAAGCTGATCCATTATGACTAACTATAGGGAAAATTGACAAAAAAGCTGCTTGTAAACCATCAACAGACCGCATAGATGGATCAATACCAGCTTGCAAAAATGATTGATAAGATTTCAATTGAGTAGCAAGAAGGCATGGGATTTTTTGTACATCTTCACGCTTAGCAAAACTTTTACGAATACGCTTTTTTTCGGTATACGAATAAGGCATGAACACTCCGACTCGAAGTTGCATGAACCGTCCACCACGGTTCTAGGTTAACACGTTTCCAGGAAATTCTTAGAAACAAAAATCTCCTGGAAACGCAAAAACCCGGAGATAGTTCATACCAACTCCGGGTAGCACTAAAGCTAATTATTTTATTTCAGATTTTGCGCCGGCATCATCAAGCTTCTTCTTGATGCTTTCAGCATCAGACTTAGAAACACCTTCTTTAACAGCTTTAGGTGCTCCATCAACCAAATCTTTTGCTTCTTTTAACCCTAAACCTGTTAATTCACGAACAGCTTTAATAACACTAACCTTGTTAGCACCTGCTTCTAAGAGCATAACATTAAATTCTGTTTGCTCTTCAACTGCAGCAGCACTGTTACCAGCTGGAGCAGCAACAGCAACAGCAGCTGCAGCAGCAGAAACACCAAATTTTTCTTCCATAGCTTTAATAAGCTCGGAAAGATCTAGTACTGTCATATTAGCAACAGCTTCTAAAATTTCATTTTTATTTAAAGACATTTAACGAACTCCAAAATTATAAGCTAGACAAAATTGTCTCGCTATTGAATGAGCAAAATATTAAGAAGATAAATTCTTTTGATCATGAAGAGCAGATAGCACTCTGACAAAAGATGTAGGAACCTCGTTAATAGTACGCACAAATTTAGCAACTGGTGCTTGCATTGTTGCCATTAATCTAGCTATTAACTCTTCACGTGAAGGAATAATAGCTAATTCTATAATGTCATTATAATCCAATAAACTGCTTGATAAAGCACCAGCTTTAATGACTAACTTATCATTATTCTTTGCAAAGCTAGCCAAAACCTTAGCAGCAGCTACAGGATCAGAACTAATACAGTAAATTAATGGGCCTACTAGTTTATCTGATAAAGACTTAAATTTTGAATCTGCAATAACCCTACGAGCAAGTGAATTTTTTAAAACCTTCAAATAAACACCAGCATCACGAGCAGATTTACGTAACAGATAAACAGAAGCGACATCAAGACCACGATATTCAGCAACAACTATTGACTGTGCATCACCTATTTTTGCGGTTATCTCTTCAATAACTATCGCTTTTTCTTGACGATTAAGACTCACGGATACTCCATAAAAAAACGTTTAAGATAAATTAAATAATCTATCACGTCACCCGGAATCGGCGTCTAACTGAGTTCATCAAAAAAGAAGAATCTCTCAGAACGCCGTCTACGTTGGAATTACAACAATATTAAGCAATTTTTGCTCCAACGATCTTTGACAGAAATGTCTTATTTAAGAAGACATAGCGCCCAAAGCACTTTATTTAAACAAATCATAATTTACCGAAGCAATATCCACTTTAACTCCTATTCCCATAGTCGAAGAAATGGACAACTTACGTAAATAAATACCTTTTGCGGTAGAAGGCCTATTTTTTTGCAATGCGTTCATCAAAGCAACTAAGTTTGAATATAACTGCTGAACAGAAAAAGAAGCGCGACCTATAGCTGAATGTATTATTCCAGACTTGTCTGTACGAAATTGTACCTGACCAGCTTTAACCTTTCTAACAGCCTCAGCAACATCAGCAGTTACAGTACCAACTTTAGGATTAGGCATCAATCCCCTAGGGCCTAAAATTTGACCTAAAGCACCAACAATTCTCATTGTATCTGGTGATGCAATAACAACATCAAAATTCATTTGTCCAGCTTTAATCGAATCAGCAAGATCTTCTAACCCAACCAGATCAGCACCAGCCTGTTTCGCGGAATCGGCTTTTTCACCCTGAGCAAATACAGCAACACGAACAATTTTACCGGTACCCTCTGGTAAAACTACAGATCCACGTACTAATTGGTCAGATTTTTTAGGATCAATACCAAGTTTTATAGCTATATCAACAGATTCATCAAATTTAGCATTAGCTGTTTCTTTTATTAAAGAAAAGGCATCCTCTATGAGGTAATATTTAGAACGATCTAGCTTGCCATTAATTATTGCAGCACGTTTATAAGATGCCATTGTTAAACTCCTTCAACCTTAATACCCATACTACGTGCACTGCCGGCAATAGTACGTACAGCTGCATCCATATTAGAGGCAGTCAAATCAGGCTCTTTTGTCTTTGCAATTTCTTCAGCCTGGGCGCGAGTCAAAGTTCCAACCTTATCTGCATGAGGCTTTGCAGATCCTTTCTGCACTCCAGCTGCCTTCTTAATCAAAATAGAGGCTGGAGGAGTTTTTAAGATGAAAGTAAAACTCTTGTCAGCAAAAGCTGTTATAACAACAGGAATCGGTAGACCCTGCTCCAAACCTTGGGTTTTTGCATTAAAAGACTTGCAAAACTCCATTATATTTAAACCACGCTGGCCTAAAGCAGGACCTATTGGAGGAGAAGGATTGGCCTTCCCAGCAGGTACTTGAAGTTTAATAAAACCAATAATTTTTTTTGCCACAAAATTCTCCCAAAGGGTAGTAACGCTTAAAAAGCTCCCCGTAAAAAACAAGACAAGCAATTAAATTTTTTCGACTTGTCCAAAATCCAATTCTATTGGAGTTGACCTGCCAAATATAGTAACAGAAACTCTAATTTTATTTTTTTCGTAATTTATTTCTTCAACATTACCATTAAAATCTGCAAAAGGACCATCTTTTACCCTAACAACCTCACCAACCTCAAACAATATCTTAGGACGAGGCTTATCAAAACCTTCTTCAATTTGGGACAATATTTTCTCTACTTCACCTTTATAAAGAGGAGTAGGTTTATTGCCAGAACCACCTAAAAAACCGGTCACTCTATTAGTGCTTTTTATTAAATGCCATGTCTCGTCAGTCAATTCCATTTCTATAAGAACATATCCTGGAAAAATACGACGTTCAGTAATAGATTTTTGTCCATTTTTTATATCAATAACTTCTTCTGAAGGGATCAGGATTTTACCAAAAAACGAACTCAAACCAGATTGATTAATTCTATCATTTATCGTTTTTAAAACATTTTTCTCCATACCAGAAGAAACATGAACAACATACCATTGCTTATTATCCATTAAATGCTCTTATCTCCAGCCTAATAAAACACCATAAAGAAAAAATCTATAATTTTATCAATCAAACAAATAAAAACACTTATTAGAACCGCAAAAACACATACAGTACCAGTCATTCTTACCGCTGATTTACGATCTGGCCAGCTAACTCTCTTTACCTCAAAGAAAGATTCTTTACAGAACGAAAAAAAACTTCTACTTATCTTATTAAAAAATAAACAATATAAAAGATAAGCAAGAGAAAACAGAAAAACAAATTGCTCTAAAAGCCATAGATTTTTCTGAAAACCAAAAAACGAAATCAAACCCAGAAAAAACAACAATAATGCTAAGAAAAATTTAACTTTATCAAAATAACTAAAATAATTATCTGCGTTCGAAATAGACATTTTTTAACTTCAAAAGGACATTATATAATGGCAGGGGCAGTAGGAATTGAACCCACAACCTTCGGTTTTGGAGACCGACGCTCTGCCAATTGAGCTATACCCCTATATCCAAATAGATAAAATAGTTCATACACCTAGAAAACATGCTTTAACTTTCCAGAAAGATCCTATCTTATTTATATTTTCAAGCAATAATTTTGGATACTACACCAGCACCAACAGTTCTACCACCTTCACGGATAGCAAAACGCAAACCTTCTTCCATTGCTATAGGTGATAATAATCTTACTGTCATGGCAACATTATCACCTGGCAATACCATCTCCTTATCTTCTGGCAACTCAATAGTTCCTGTTACATCTGTAGTTCTAAAATAGAATTGTGGGCGATATCCCTTAAAAAATGGAGTATGTCTACCACCTTCTTCTTTAGATAACACATATACTTCAGCAGTAAATTCTGTATGTGGAGTAATAGATCCTGGTTTAGCTAATACCTGACCTCTCTCTACATCTTCCCTCTTAGTACCTCGAAGCAAAATACCTACATTATCACCTGCCTGACCTTGATCAAGCATCTTGCGAAACATTTCAACACCAGTACATATAGTCTTGACTGTAGGCTTAATACCTATAATCTCTATTTCCTCTCCTACTTTTACCACTCCACGTTCTACACGACCAGTAACAACTGTTCCACGTCCAGATATTGAGAACACATCCTCAACAGGCAATAAAAACGCACCATCAACTGCTCTCTCTGGTGTTGGTATGTAGGTATCTAAAGCATCTGCTAGAGCTAAAATTGCTTGTTCTCCAAGCTCACCCTTATCACCTTCCAAGGCTAATTTAGCAGAACCTTTTATTATAGGAGTATCATCACCAGGAAAATCATATTTTGATAATAGTTCTCGAACTTCCATTTCAACAAGTTCCAAGAGCTCTTCATCATCAACCATATCTGCCTTGTTTAGAAAAACAACAATGTAAGGCACACCAACCTGACGAGATAACAATATATGCTCTCTAGTCTGTGGCATTGGGCCATCAGCAGCAGAAACCACTAATATCGCACCATCCATCTGTGCCGCACCAGTTATCATATTCTTAACATAGTCAGCATGCCCAGGACAGTCAACATGGGCATAGTGACGTGCTGATGTCTCATATTCAACATGAGCGGTATTTATAGTAATACCCCTAGCTTTCTCTTCTGGAGCAGCATCAATCTGAGCATAAGCTCGTGCTTCTCCACCAAATTTAGTAGCTAAAACCGTAGTAATAGCAGCAGTTAAAGTTGTTTTACCATGATCAACGTGACCAATCGTACCTACATTTACGTGCGGCTTGCTACGTTCAAACTTGCCTTTCGCCATATACAACCCCAAAATCAAAGTGAAGTTAAGTACCAAAAATTATATTGGTGCCCATGACGCGGATCGAACGCGTGACCTCTCCCTTACCAAGGGAGTGCTCTACCACTGAGCCACATGGGCATTATGGAGCGGGTGAAGGGAATCGAACCCTCATCGTAAGCTTGGAAGGCTTCTGCTCTACCATTGAGCTACACCCGCACAGATTCGCGCATTCACCAACAATAATCTAAAAATAGATATTTAAAGATTCATAGGTAACCATATCGACATAAACATGGTGGAGGAGGTTGGATTCGAACCAACGTAGGCGCAAGGCCAACAGATTTACAGTCTGCCCCCTTTAACCACTCGGGCACCCCTCCTATACAGTACCTGAAATTGTGAAGAGTTTCTTTAGAAAAGTCAAATTATAGTTACAAAAATAACAGTTTAATAAGAGATAGCAATAAATTGATGGGTAATTATACAACATATAAATAGATTACAAA
Source organism: Candidatus Kinetoplastibacterium galatii TCC219 (assembly GCF_000340905.1). NCBI lineage: Bacteria > Pseudomonadati > Pseudomonadota > Betaproteobacteria > Candidatus Kinetoplastidibacterium > Candidatus Kinetoplastidibacterium galati. Next base: position 815,148 of record NC_020284.1, read on the forward strand.
ATCAAATTTAATTTGATTAACTTAAAATTTAGGGTCTAAATTTTCTGATTATCTAATCTTTTCATAATTACTAAACAACGTTCAGAGCTAACTCCAGGAACATTAAGCTTCTCTATACTAATGATGCCCCAACTACTAATAAGAGATAGGTCATCAATTTCTTTTTTTGGAATTATTCCTTTCATTGAACATAAAAAACCATCTTTTTTAACATGAAAACCTGAAAATTCTACAAATTTAGACAAGGAAGAAAAAGCTCTTGATATAGCAACATCGCATTCTATAGGATTAAGATTTTCTATCCTGGCATGATGGATTAAAATATTGGATAACAAACTAGTACTGCAAACATGCCTAAGGAAAGATGTCTTTTTAAAAACAGAGTCTACACAAATAACCCTCCAATTTGGTCTCATTATTGCCAAAACAATTCCTGGAAGACCTGCTCCAGAACCAACATCACAAATCGTTATATTTTTTTTAAGCAAAGAATCCAATAAAGGGATAACAGAAAGGCTATCCACGATGTGATACGTCAGCATACACTTATAATCTTTTATAGATGTTATGTTGGAATATTTATTCCATTTTTGCATCATAGACAAATAATTACTCAATAATATTTTTTGATCATCAGATATTTTAATATTAATAGCAGAACAAGCATCAGATAAGACTTCATCTGAAAAATTATTTCTATATAGATCCATTCGAACTCTTCAATCTTTTAATATGAACAAATAGAACAGATAAGGATGCTGGTGTAACACCTGGTATTCTACTAGCTTGACCTATCGTTTCTGGTCTATAATCATTCAGCTTTTGTCTAACTTCAATTGATAAATTGGTCATGGAAAGATAATCAATAGTGTCAGGTATAGTGTAGGAATCATTATCAGATATTTTCCTTATTTCATCTGACTGTTTAGAAATATACCCAGAATATTTTATGTGAATATCAATCTGATCAGATAAAACATCATCGTAAGAAACACCTGGTCCTAATAAATAACAATCTGGATCTTTTATAGACATAAGATCTTTGTATTTGATATTTGGTCTTTTTAATATATCAAAAACACTTAAATCTTTATCAAGATTTTTACCTAACTTATCATCGCTGTAATATTTTATTAGGAATTTAAAATTCAACGATGTATCTTTTAATCTTTGCAGTTCTTTATTTAACAAATCGCGTTTTCTGTTGAAAAGATCCCATCGATTATCATCGACTATTCCTAAGTTTCTGCCAATATCAGTAAGCCTCAAGTCAGCATTATCTTCTCTTAGAGTTAAACGATACTCTGCACGTGATGTAAACATCCTATACGGCTCAGTAGTACCTCTTGTTATTAAATCGTCAATCATCACTCCAATATACGAATCACTCCTGCGAGGAGACCATTGGTCCAAATCTAAACATCGCCTCGAAGCGTTTAAACCTGCTAATAAACCTTGTGCTGCTGCTTCCTCATAACCTGTAGTGCCATTAATTTGACCTGCAAAATATAAACCATTTATATTTCTTGTCTCTAATGTGGATTTTAAAAACTTAGGATCAAAATAATCATATTCAATTGCATAACCATATCTCAATATATGTGCATTATGCAAACCATTGAGAGAACGAATCAAATTTACCTGAACATCAAAAGGTAAGCTTGTAGATATGCCGTTAGGATAAAACTCATTGGTATGCAAACCCTCTGGCTCTAAAAAAACCTGATGAGAATCCTTATCAGAGAATCTAGTAATCTTGTCCTCTATAGATGGACAATATCTTGGACCCTTAGATTCAATTGATCCGTTGTATAAAGGAGATCTAGAAAATGCATTTCTAACTATTTCGTGAGATATAGAGTTAGTTCTTGTAATCCAACATGGTAGCTGTTTAGGATGCATTTCCCTATAACCGATAAAAGAGAATACTGGTGTAGGACAATCTCCTTGCTGAATCTGAAGCATATCGAAATCGATCGTTCTACCATCTATTCGAGGAGGAGTTCCTGTTTTTAACCTGCCTTGCGGAAGTCCAAGATCCTTTAAATTATCGGCCAGGGAAATTACAGCCTGATCCCCCGATCTACCTCCTGAGAAACTATTTTCACCAATATGGATAATACCATTGAGAAATGTACCTGTTGTTAATACAACAGATTTGGCTTTCACACTTATTCCAAGACTAGTTTTAACGCCTACTACATTATTATTTTTTATTAAAAGACTACTTACTGTTTCCTGAGCAATATAAAGATTATCTTGATTTTCTAATTTTTCCCTAACTATTTGGCGATATAAAGATCTATCTATTTGAGCTCTAGTAGATCTAACAGCAGGACCTTTCGATGAATTCAATACCTTAAAATGAATGCCAGCATAATCTGCAGATAAAGCCATGGATCCACCAAGAGCATCTATTTCTTTTACTAGATGACCTTTTCCAACACCTCCTATTGATGGATTACAAGACATTTGTCCCAAAGTATCCAGATTTCCAGTTATTAGTAAAGTAACAGAACCAGATTTTGCAGAAGATAAAGCAGCTTCTGTTCCAGCATGTCCACCTCCTACCACTATCACGTCAAAATTAAAAGGATGATTCATTAATTACCTTTTATTATTTAGTTGTTTATTTTAATGATTATTATAATTAAAAAGAAGGTTTTTTGTGCATAACCTTTTATTGTCCTTAATATTCAATATGTTATGTATATTGATAACTTTTGTAATAAGTGTGTTTTATTGCATAATACTTTTTGGATAAAAAAATGGTTTTATATTTTTTATCAAGTTGTTCATAATTTTTCCGTATGTTATTAACAATAGTTATTTACCTATACAAAAACTAGAAAATATCTTCTCTAACATATCCTCTGAAGTAAATTGTCCTGTTATATTACATAATTCAATGTGAGATAGTCTTAATTCTTCAGCTAAGATATCTAGTAAAAAATTTTCTTGTGTGTAAGACATTGCTACTTCTATATGCTCTAATGCTTCTTTTATAGCGTAGTAATGTCTCTCTCTAGTTGAAAAAGAATCTTCGTTTGATGAACTAGATGTTATTTTTTTAGTATTTCTTTTTTTTATCAAATCTAACCCATTACCGTTTTTTGATGAAACCAAGATTCCATCACAATAATTTCCATTTTTTTTATCGATAATGTCTGATTTATTATATATCTTTATAATGTGTGTGTGTTCTGGAATTTTTTTACTTATATATAATTCTGTATCTTCATCTCTTTTATTTGAGTCTATGACATGCAATACTATATCAGCATTCTTTATAGCCTCCCAAGATTTCTCTATTCCTTTTTTTTCTATTATATTATTACTATTTCTTATTCCAGCAGTATCTATAATATTTACCAATATTCCTTTTATATAAATAGCACTTGAAACCTTATCTCTTGTGGTGCCAGCTAATGGAGTAACTATTGCTATCTCTTCTTCAGACAATGCATTCAATAAGCTTGATTTTCCTACATTAGGTTGTCCTGCTAAAACTATATTTATCCCGTTTTTTAGTATAAGGCTATCACTTACTTTCGATACTAATTTAATTAGTTTTATTTTTATTGATTCCAAAGAAATAATTATCTCTTTTTTTTGAAGATTGCTAATATCTTCTTCTGGAAAGTCCAAGTTTGCTTCTATCAAAACTCTGAGATTTATTATCTCACTAGATATATCGTTTATTATTGATGACAAAGAACCAGATAGGGTTTTTATAGCACTCCTTGCGGCTGCAATAGAGGAGGAATTAATCAAATCAGATATAGCCTCTGCTTGTATTAAATCAATCTTTCCATTTAAGAATGCTCTTCTCGTAAATTCTCCAGGATTTGCTAATCTAAGGCCAATATCTTTTCCTTTCAATATGCATGTATCAATGATTTGATGTTGAACAACCATTCCTCCGTGACATTGGATTTCAAGCACGTCTTCTCCGGTAAAGGATCTAGGTGATTTAAAAAAAATTACTATTGCTTTGTCAATAATTTCTTGATCTATATCCGTTAGATTTAGATAATGCACTATCCTTTCTTTAAGCTCTTTTTTGAATAGATTTAGCATCAGTGGTAATAATTCTTTTCCAGAAATTCTTATTACCCCTACTCCAGCTGATCCATGCGCAGTAGCTATAGCTATGATTGGTAAGTCTTTTAACATGTTTTATTTGACTACTATATTGAGATTGTCAATTAATAGAGCGAGAATTATTTTTATTAATTCTCGCTCTATCCTATATTTTTAGTTATCAGGGTCTATGTGTTTCTCTTGTTATAAACCATTGTTGTATTATTGAGAGAATATTATTAACGCACCAGTATAATACTAAGCCAGATGGGAAGAAAAACATCATCCCTCCGAACACTAAAGGCATTATCATCATAACTTTTGCCTGTACTGGATCAGGTGGTGATGGATTTAGTTTTATTTGAATAACCATTGTGAGCATCATGATTATTGGTAAAATCATAAATGGGTCTGTTGCAGATAGATCTTTGATCCAAAATATCCAAGAAGCTCCTCTCATTTCAACGCTTGATAAAAGAACCCAGTATAAAGATATAAAGACAGGTATTTGTATAATCATTGGTAAACACCCTCCCAATGGATTAATTTTTTCTTTACGATATAGGTCTATTATTGATGAGTTAAATTTCTTTGTGTCATTTCCGCACTGTTCTTTTATTAATTGTATGCGTGGAGATATTCTTTTTAATCTTGCCATTGATCTATAGCTTTTTGATGCTAAAGGAAAGAAAATTATTTTTATTAATATAGTTAATAATACTATTGTCCATCCCCAATTTTTTGTTAATGAGAAAATTAGATTCATTAAATTAAATAATGGTTTGGCTATTATTGTAAATATTCCGTAATCCACAACTAAATCTAGTCCTTTAGACACTTCCGACATTTGTTTCTGATCTTGTGGTCCTATCCATAAAAAAGATAAGTTTTCATGACTGCTACCGGGTTCTATTTGTCCTAGAGACTCTATAGTTCTTACTGCAAATATTTTATTATCACTATCTACTTCAACAATTTCATTAGCTCTATTAGAGTCGATGGAAGGTATACAAGCTGTAGCAAAATAATGCTGCACCATAGCTACCCATCCATTATCAGACTTTTTTATGTATTTGGCTTTATTATTGGAAATATCTTTGAAAGATATTTTTTGGAATTTTTCTTTTTCTGAATATAAAGCTATCCCGTTGAATGTTTTATAAAAACTCGAACTATCTGATGGATCACTATTGTCTCTAAGTATCTGTAAATATAGATATGGATTTATCGACTTATCACTTTTATTAGTTACTTTATGATTAACTTTTATAGCATAGCTATTCATTTTTAGTATAAAGGTTTTTGTAAGCAGAATTCCTCCAGATTCACAAGAAAAACTTATTTCTATACCTTGATCTGATGTTTTTTTTGAAAACATATCAAACTTGTTATTATGATTTGGTATGTTTTCTAGCCCTAATAAACCTGATTGTATCGTATATAAAAAATCATCATTTATGTCTAATAATACTTTATGTTTATTTTCATCCTTATCAGTATATTTTAGCAATTCTGCTTTTATTAATTGAGCTCCTGTTTTACTAAATGTAAGTTTAAGAACATCAGTCTCGATTGTAACAGTATCATCCATCAATTTTTTTGCAAAACTAATGTAAGATTTAACCGTTTCTTTTTTGCTGTTTTTTAGCAAAGGAACATGTTTCTGTGAAGTATCATTATCTTTTGTTTCAGATAATAAAGCTTTTGAGTTTGTTTTTATATAATTTTCATTTTGCCAATTGTTCCAAAGAACTAAAATAGAGCAAGAAAAAATAATCCAAATTAGAGTTCGTCTTATATCCATATTTAGTGATATCTTTTAATAAAAGGAATTGTTATAACTGAATAAATACTTTTAAGGTATTTTGTCATTCCCACCTTTGAAGAATGGGTTGCATCTTAAGATACGTAGAATAGTTAGATAAACTCCTTTAATATTTCCATATTTATTTATAGCATCTATAGCATACGTGGAACATGATGGATTAAATCTGCACTGTTTTCCAATTAATGGGCTTATCAAATATTTATAAAGTTTAATAAGTGTAATTAGTACGTTTTGCATCTCGAGATTTTATAAAAATGATTATTGATTTCAATAGCGGCTATTTTTTTGATTTCTATTAATGATGTTATTGTGATTTTTGAATGTAGACGAACCACATAATCATTTATAGGCATAATATGCCTGTTTTTTCGAAATGATTCGCGAATTATTCTTTTAATTAGATTTCTAACTACTGCTTTATGAGCAAATTTTTTAGAAAATACTAATCCTAAGCGACTGTTAGACTGAGATTTTTTTATAGCACACACAGGATCAGCTGCCTTAACAGAGAAAAAAATACCGCGAGATAAAATTTTCCCATTAAGAACAGCTTGAAATTCACTATGGCTGTGTAAACGAGCTTCAGTTGGAAACTTAGCTCTTTTATTTTCAACTCTCAACAATGTTATTAATTATTTTAAAGTTATACAGCTAGTCGTTTTCTACCTTTAGCTCTACGAGCATTAAGAATAGCACGTCCAGAACGTGTTTTCATCCTTACGCGAAATCCATGTGTTCGCTTACGGCGTGTGACAGAAGGTTGATAGGTTCGTTTCATTTGAAGTCTACTAAAAGAACAAAAATAAGAGTATAGTGTATCATAGTAAAAATGGTAACCACTAATATTGCCCGTGTTTGTAGTTTTGTCGTAAAAATACATTTTATTAAAGATAATTTAATGTATAGATTACAGATATAGCTTACAAGCTATAACAAACTTACATAACAGGAAGTTGATATGTTAGGCCAAGAAATTAATTTCATCAAGTCGTTTATATGTTATGTATACATATCGTATAATCTGACTACTTAGTTTTTTATATTTTATAATACAAATTTATCTTGGTTTGCAAAATAACATC